>JAICVW010000280.1 GCA_025935105.1 Nitrososphaeraceae archaeon | reverse complement strand
ATAAGTACTAGGCAGACGCAAACCGTCCCTTATATCAATTGCGTACAACAAGCCTTTGACTAACTCCGTATGTATTTCTCTTGCAAGGTCTTCGATAGTTGACCCTGATTTCATTAAATAGACATCAGGAAGAATATTTCCATATTTGTCTGACAATTTATTTGTGTCAGCGACAGGATACACCGCGTTCATTCTCAGGAGCTTAAATACAGCTACATTAATCGCAAATTGCACTCCCGTTCTCAAGTATTCACCTAATATGTCTTTGCGAATGAAGTTTAAGGCCCATTTCTGCTTATCGCTCAATCTTTGCTGATCGCTAATTTCGAATCTCTCGTCTCCGGGTAGATACTTTATCATTCCGCGGCTCTCTGCGCGTCTTAATGTGAGCTCGGCGTCTGCGCTGCAGGGGACAATTATCATATCTTTGTATTCTTCCCGTAATCTTCTGAAGTTCTCAGAGGCATAATGAAGATCGACTTTGTTCGCAACAATGAGAGTTGGCTTTGAAATGTCCCTTAAACTCCATACAAAATCTTTTGTCTTTGTAGGATCCCAATCATCAAATTTGACATCCGTCATATTATTCGCCTCTAAGGCACTCTTGACAT
This sequence comes from Nitrososphaeraceae archaeon, assembly GCA_025935105.1. GTDB lineage: Archaea > Thermoproteota > Nitrososphaeria > Nitrososphaerales > Nitrososphaeraceae > Nitrosopolaris. Next base: position 4,207 of record JAICVW010000280.1, on the reverse strand, counting down.
GCTGTTCTCGTACGCCTATGCCCCTAAATATGTCGGTTATTGCAGTGATTGTATCAACCCCTGAATTAATCGCCCGTGAAATTTTGTCACGATTACCTTCTAAAAGCTTAAGATACCACATAACTAATTCCTCCTCAATATCTCCTATGTCCGCAATAGGATCGCCAGTACCTGGTTCAGCAATTTTTCCTGACGCATCTATCCCACCTGAAATATCGACTATGTGTAAAAGGGCATCAGATTGAGCAGCTATTGAGAGAAATTGGTTACCCAGGCCCTTCCCTTTCCAGGCTCCCTTCAACAAACCTGGTAGGTCAACTAACTCTATGGGAATAAATCTCCAGCCATCTAAGCACCTGGAATTTTTAGGGTTATCATTGACATTTAGTTCCCTGTGGACGCAAAGAGTGATCGCATTTGCGTTTCCGATATTTGGCTGTTGTGTTGTAAATGGATAGTTGGAAATCTCTCCTGTTCCTAGAGTAGCAGAATTAAAAAACGTAGTTTTCCCAGTATTGGTCTTTCCGATTAGTCCTATCTTTATCAACAGCATCGAATCGGCGAATACTAATTTATTCGTCACTAATTACAGTTAATTTTCGAAAGTCGAACAGACTGGACCAGAGATTAATTGGAATATAATCTATTAATTCTGCTTTAATCATCATCAATAGCGCCCACTTCAAATTCTTTCCTTGTTAAAAATAATGCTAGTCTTAATCACAACAATCTGGAGCTAATCTATGCATATTGCCATAAGTGTCAAAATCAGTTATTCCAGACATGGTTTGACGAATAAACAAACTATCTACCGAATCTTACTCGTCATTTTGTTTTATCGAGTTATCAGAGGATGATTCGTGATGTGACATTTCGATGTCAAAAGCTTGTGGCATGAGCTAGCACTTGTTTTAAAACAGGGACAGTGAAAGAAATCATAAATTTATAAAGTGATTTGTAAGAATTTGGAGGCGAGGCTAGTATAAAGATAAAATATACTAAATTAATCACACTTATATACGGTACGCATCTATAGAGGAGGTTAGTTTGTCGTTAGAACAAGGAGCATACCCAGCATTTGGAATAGGAGTACCATTGGCAATATGGGGATTGGTGTCATACTTAAGAGGTAATGCTAGAACAAAGCATGAAAATGAGTTTTCATCATCTGCAAAACAAGAAAGAAAGGTAAAAAAATATACATCTGATGGAAGACCAGTGCAATAATAAAGCGTCGGCAAAAATGAACCTGCAACCAAGCCATCTCGGATTATGCTGGCTAGGCAATATACAACTTCCATCTTGAAGAATTCTAGATAATTGATAGTTTTATTCGGATAGGGGTGGATATCAACTTGCACAGAAGATCAGGTTGAAATATGGCAAATGAATCTCCTTTTAGTGGCTCTCGATCCAGTCTTTGATGACATTAGATCGGTACGCGTTGTTGGACAATAATGTTCAGTTCTATGAATCTCTATACGAATTATGAATGCATTTTCTTGCCTGGAGCAATCGATTGCCCATTGCTACGACTTCAATAGTGTGCGCCCAAGTGCTATTTCTACCTGTATCTAGAATAGAGATTTAAATTCGCAAGAATTCTGAATACAGAATTTGGCCAAGAGCAATCTAATCTTACATTGTCAGTTGGGGCGCCAATCTTTCTGGGAATGGTTATTTTCCATATTGAACCTCGACTTTTCTTCCATAGCAGCTGTTTTACGCTCTGTACCTTAAATTGGCTAATCATTTTCGCCATTTAAAATAATTCGTATTTGTTTCTTGGCAATATCTTATAACGTGTAGAATTAAGCTTTGTTATTGAGTAAATCTATTGAATATTATTTGCATTTGCTCTAGTCCACTGAATTTTGGTAAATACTATGAGACGTCAGCTATCTTTAATAATGGTTAATATCCCATGCATGCATTCTAACAGCATTACCGCGTATCATAATTCTATACCCCAATTCTCTCCAATAAATCAAAAACCTCATCAGATGATGGGGGCTCGGCAAGATGGCTTCTTAAGTAAAGTGACACTACTGCATTTGAAAATGTCAATCGTTCAGTTGCATTCAAGCCAGCAAGATAACCAATAATGTCAGCAGAGTTCCATGTATCTCCTGCCCCCGTCAGAGTTTTCACTTCAACCCTTATTGCTCTGACGAAGTTTGCTTCATTTCCATTAGACCACGCCGCTCCCTTGCTGGTGTGCAAATCGATGCTCAGCCCGAGCTTTTCGGCAAGCTGCTTTGCTGCGTTTTTTATGGCATTAATATCCTCAGCTGAGGCTTCAAGAGATGGAAGATCAGTTATTTTGGCAAGCGAATTGAATTCATTCTCGTTTATACTCAGAACGTCAGTAAGTTCAACAAGGGATGCAATTGAATCCCTAAACTCTTGATTCTTAGTTTCGATGTCTGCTGGATCAATAAAATGAAGTGCTTTCGGAGATGCTTTGAAAGCATATTCTGCCAATTGACTTGCCTTATTGTTGCTTCCCCAATTAACTACAACTGTCGCATCAGCATTCCTCAGAGAATCCAAATGAGCTGGAGAATTAATCCTGTCAGGCCCAAAATTACTATTGTCGCCTACATCGCTTATCATTATATTGACTCTAACGCCGCTCTCGTTAGGCAACTCTAACGCCGTGGTTAGCCCGTGTCTTCCACTAGCAATAAGGAGGCCTACGTTATTACCAAATCTTGAAAATGACTGTCTGAGGATAGATGCACCAATCTCATTTGCTATGGTAAAAAGAGAAACTTTCACTCCTAGCTTCGCTAAACAGTAAGCTACGTTTGTTGCATTTCCTCCCTTCAGGTCAACGGCTGGAATATTGCGAAGGCTACCGCCACCTTTTGCCGCTTTGTCGTTAATGGCGCCAAAGAATTCTTCTTTTGATCTAAGCTTGATAATGCGATCAACAAAAAAATCGGGCATAACAACAATTGGATTCATATACGAATAGTATGCTTTTATTTTCTCTGAGAGCGGAGATTTAATAACTTTGACACCTAAGAGTTGCATTCATTGACACTCTTTATTTGCATATCTCTTGAAAGGAGTAGCAGGGCTTGTGTTCGCATCTGCTTCCCACTGGCTGATACTTTTTAATCCTGTGCTGTTAATTTGGGTATGTTCGATCAATCTATGAATCCTCCTCCAATAGATGCGGCAGAGTTTGAAGCGCATAAAGATTTGAGTGGATTGATTATTCAATTCCTGTGCAGGAATCAGGAAAAAGGTTTCTCGGCAAAGGAGATAGGAAATGCAGTTGGATTGAAGGAAGGCGATGTAAACAATTCTCTGTTGAAACTGAGTTTCTCGGACATCTTAGGTGAGCTTACAGGAGGCTTGATTTCACGAAAACACGCTTCGTCAAGGGATCAGGAGTTGGTCAAAATAGAAGATGTCACGATTAATGGAGTAATTTACTACAGATGTGTTAAGAAACGCAGTTAACGTGGTAGTTCTTTAGATGAAATATGATAACTAGGAAAGTAAGCGTTTAACTGGACAAAAAAATAGGATACTTCAAAGAAATAAACAGGGAAATAAGAAAGGTTTGGCTGTAAGTTATTCGTTATTCCATATCCATGCCGCCCATGCCGCCCATGCCGCCCATGCCGCCCATGCCGCCCATGCCGCCGCCAGGAGGACCTGGTGGCATTTTAGACTTGCTAGCAGCAATAACATCATCTATGCGTAGGAGCATTGTGGCTGCTTCTGTAGCAGATTTTATGATTTGTTCCTTAACAACGAGTGGCTCTAGAACATTCAGTTTATACATATCTGTAACAACCCCGCCGCGTACGTTTACGCCAGTCCATTTAGATCCCTTGGATTGCTTTGCACGTAGATCTGCCATGGTATCAATCGGATCCATTCCTGCGTTCTCTGCGAGGTATAGTGGGATTGTATCAAGTGCGTCCGCAAATTTTTGGGCTGCAAGCTGTTCGCGTCCTTCTAAACTGCTTGACCACTCTCTTAACTGACTGCTAATGTAAGATTCAGGCGCACCACCTCCGGCGAGGATGGCAGGTTTTTCAACTACGTCTTTTGTTACCATTAAAGCATCATGTAACGAGCGATCGGCCTCATCTACAACTCTCTGAGAACCGCCTCTTACTAGAACGGTCACAGCCTTTGGATTTTTGCACCCTTCTATAAAGACCCATTTGTCAGTTTCCACCTT
>JAICVW010000534.1 GCA_025935105.1 Nitrososphaeraceae archaeon | reverse complement strand
TATCCTTTTGGTGCTGGCAAGAGCCTGTTTGGAGTGCAAACAATATCATGTGTATCAGATAGAACTCTGGTAGTAGTACCATCTGTTTCTCATATTGCGGTATGGCAAAAATATATCGAGGAACATCTTATCAAGAATGGTGATTCTAGTCCTAGTGCAAAGCCTAGGGTAGTGTTATTATATGGAGGTTCTAAAAAAGAGAACGTCAAATATGCCGATATTGTAATATCCACCTATGAAAGTGCGTTAACATATCTTGCTACCAACGAGCGATTCAAGCTTCTTATTTTTGACGAATGCCATCATTTCCCAGCGAATACATATTCGAGGCTAGCTTTTTTGGATGCAGACTATAGACTGGGTCTCTCAGGCAGCCCTTATAGAGAGGATGGTCGTTCTGAGTTGATTTATGTACTTTCTGGCAACCCTTATGGCAGCGACTGGGATAGATTATTTGAAGAAGGATGGGTTAGAAGGCCCGAGATAATATTGCATGTTTCATCAGCAAAAATCACATTACTTCAGTCATTGCTTCAATCCTTGAAAGGTAACACCGTTGTATTCAGTGACAGTTTAGTCCTGGGCGAAGAAGCATCTAGGATTACTGGACTTCCGTTCGTATTTGGAGAACATACGCTGAAGGAAAGAATAGAGGCTCTTAATACGCGGGAGAGATTCATTTGCAGCAGGATATTTGATGAAGGAATGGATATGCCAGATGTAAAAAATATCATTGAACTTGATTTTCTTGGTGGCTCAAGAAGACAGCAGCTTCAAAGGGTGGGCAGACTTATGCACTCGCTTATCGATGGAGTAGAATACCATCTTCTTATGTCGCCAGAAGAGCTGCAAAAATATGAAAAAAGATTGTATGGACTATATTCTAGACAATTTAAAATCAAGGTAGTGAAGGAGTAGATAAAAAGACATGCAGATGCATTAGCTAGCAGAGATAGATGTGGCATCTAAACCAACTATCCCAAATAAACAGCCTGAAGGTTCGAGAAATGGCATCTCCAACAGCGATTTACTTCAGGCTAATGCAACTGTAATCGCAGGCGTATTGATTTTTCTTACGGTTAGTTCGCTGAGTCTGGGATTAATATCTGGGCCTAACTTAGGAGCGATACTCATCACTCTCGCTCCACTTTGTGCTTCCTCAGGAATTATAATTGGCGGAAAAAACCCATCGGTTCCATTTTTGCGATTTCCACTTACGAGATTCCTCTCGATACTTGGTTTTTGGTCCTTAGCATTACTTATCGGCGCCTTAGCTTACAATGAGTCTAATCCACCAATTTCTTTTACCATCAGCACCCCTGCAGAAAAATGTGCGACAAATCCCCAAGGCTACAACATAACACATGTTGCTGACTGTTCCAAATTTTTCCCTGGTAGTCTAGCGTGGGAATGTGCACTTAATCCTGAGAAATTCAATGTAACACTAAAACGGTGTACAGACTTTATACAGTAAAGTCTATCTTAACAACATGACTTCATTCGTCCATGACATATGCGTTTCGACTATTATACATGTAATGTGCTCTGGGAATAAGGCCATGAAAATAGAGGATATCATTGGAAAATAGAAAATGTCCAAGTTGTGGTAAGGAATTAGTAAGATATAGGAATGAAGCAAGGAGTTCCTTTCTTAAGAGAAAGTATTGTAGTCATGAGTGTCGTTGGAAGCATAGAAGGCTTGAAAACTTCTGAGACGATTACACTTGAAAAATTGCTTCATGTCTGGATTATCGCTTGTTCCTAATAGCTATTTTTTTACTACTCTAACAGAATTCCGTGACAAATATATTAAATAAATTAGTTCAAAATCAGACCTTGACGAATAGAGTGTTATTTTTATTTTATCTCGCTGCCGCATCCACACTTATAGCTGGTGTATTACATCTTGCACTTATTCCGATGTTTTTTACACTAACGCCCTTCAATGTTACCATATTCTTGTCTCTGGTGTAGCTCAAGTGTTCTGGGTTAGCGAAGGCCAATTGCTGACTAAGGGATTTAACTATTAAATCTGTGTACTCGGATTTCGATGACATACACCGAACAAAAGTTAATGTACGCATACGTAATGCTTAATCAAGCCAAAGATAACAGTGATGATTACCAGACTTTTCTTGCAAACGTTGATGCTTTCGTTACCGACGCGAGGAGTGTTACCTGGGTTATGAAGAGTGAATTCAGCTCAATCGACGGTTTCAAAGAATGGTATAGAGGCAAAAAGGAAGATATGAAAAATGACAAACTCTTTGACTTTTTTAAAAAGCTGAGGACTGATACTACACACATTCGTCCCTTTAATACCACGTCGAAATACACTACTTCGTTTCCAGGTGGAGGATTGACAATAACGGGCGGAGCCGAGACAGTTATTCCTTTAGGAAAGGTGGACGATAGAGGAAATTTGGTTATCGACAATGAAGGCCCAATAACCATTAACGGAAAGCCTGTATCCAACATGAAACACTCAACAGTACGTAATTACTTTTTTAAGGATAGACCAAATGATGATGCATTTGCTCTCTGTGAAATATATTTTCGAAAGTTGCAGCAACTTGTAATAGAATGCCATGAGAAGTTTTCGCGCTTTCTAACAAATTAGGGTTTTTGAATAACAAGAGCTATAGCTTGCACGTATAATTATCTCACTTAATCCGACGATATAACTATAATAGATTGGAAGGCAGCAAACAACTAGTTTCATTATTATTGAGTGCATTAGGTACAAAAACCCTTCGCCCCCCGCTTGATGCCGAGACTCTGTTTCTGATATTAATCTCTGAACACTTCGAAAAATAAGGAGTTCCAGTAACATGAGCTAAGCATCGAGCTTCTACTGTTCAGTTGATTGGAGTCATAATGGCAGGCGATGGATTTCTAGTGAGCTACAAAACGAGGCGGGTACGGTGCAAACATCCGTAGCCACATCTGATTTACTTAGTATTATCGGGGCCCAAGCTAAGGTAGAGTCTTATTGTTAGGTT
>JAICVW010000264.1 GCA_025935105.1 Nitrososphaeraceae archaeon | reverse complement strand
GCCACCATGGCATGTAATGATCACTGACCCAACATCTCTCCAATTTGTTTTCTTCCATAGTAACAACATCAGTTAACAATTCAGTTGCATTCACTTATTCATGAGCAGTTTTATCACATCCCCCTCTTTCCCGCTTGTTGTATTACTCGTCTGAGGATTGGGGTTGTCTCTTCTCTTGTTCTTCTAATACCTCTTCTGGATCTACATTAAGCTGTTCTAGTTGTCGTTGTTCTTTTTTTAATTCTTTCGCAACCTTTATTGCTTTTGATTCTTCATCTTTTGTATGGGGTATTTCTATTCCACCATCTTCTTCCATATGTCTTATTAATATCCACATTCCAATTTATTTGATACGATTTTTCATTAGCTAGGCCACTATATCGAATATAGAGTAACATACAATACAACCTTACAGATAACCCCCTGCATGGATTTGCTCTGCTTAGTTTTCCTTTTTCTTACCGAGTCGCAACAAGGAACCTTAATTAGAAAGACTTACCATTGTCCTCTTAATATGAATAGGTGTGATGGCTATACTAACCAACGTTAGTGTTTGTGCGCCTTTGTAAAGGTGAAGGCAGTGAAGGCTTCAGAGGGGTATCGGCCTAACCTATCCTAATGTTACATGTAGAATTGGAAACCAATGTAACAATAATGAGCGTGAATTAAAAGGAATGAGGTTGAAAAATGTTTCTGATATTACTATATCTGATCTAACAATGAAATTAATATCCTCTAATCCTGGATTTGATCAAGACATTCCTAAAAGCAGGAATGAAAATAAGACATGTAAAAAATCTACCTCCAATGAGCTTTGGTGTTTCGGATAAAAGAATAGCGGCTACAATAGAAAAAATGGAGGGTGGCAAGACGAGTCAAAGTTTTCTATTTAGCAATGAGCCTCTATATATCGATCATTTCAACTCTATCTTTGAAGAGCTTTGGCGAAATGGAGTTGACGCTCAAAGAAGAATAGAGGATATAGAGGCCGATATTAAGCTGGATGCTGATATCGATGTTATTCCTAACACGGTTAGAGCACATGAGCTTTACTACCAACTTGTTAGGTTTGCCAAACAAGAAATATTGTTGCTATTACCTACTGTCAATGTATTCACAAGACAGGTAAAAATAGTAAAAGAAGCCTTACTCTATCGGGCAGAGCAAAAGAATGAGGCAGTTTTATCGTCAAATGGAGGCACTATACAAATTAGAATTAAAATTAGAATTTTAATGCCACTGCCTACTAGTGAACTGGCTCATCGAAAGTTTAATACTATTACTATTTCAACAAAACAAGACAATAGCGATAATCAGGCTATTATCAACGTAAAGGATACAGGTAGCGGGATAGATTCTGAAATATTGCCAGAATTATTTTCAAAATTTACTACCAGGTCTTTTTCAGGGACTGGTTTGGGATTATTTATTTCAAAAAGCATTATCGAAGCTCATGGAGGAAAGATATGGGCCGAGAATAATAAAGATGGAAAAGGAACAACTTTTACGTTTAGTCTTCCCCTTCCAATACAATACTAATGCAATAAGTGAGTAAAACAATATTCATTCAATTAATAGTCATACTAGAAACATTATCTAGCAACGAACAGTCGAGACATATGGGTTAATGTAACGAGAATGATAATTTTCAGTCAAGCATGAAATGTGCCTCTTCATGAAGAGTCTTTTTTGATTGACGGAATGGAAGAATTAATATTTTTGAGCAGGAGAGAGTTAGAGGATGACAGATATTGAGACATCTTGGTACTTGGGAAGGGCTATAGGTGATATTAGCAATGTGGAGGAAAAACTTAGAAATACAGAGGATGTAAATATACTTAGAGATATGCGCGTTAAATTAGATAAACTTCGGGTTAAATACGCTTAACTCAACTCTTAAAATAGATCACATACAACTTTTTTGTAAATGTCGCTTCAGGAACATGTCATAGGTATTGCTAATCGTGCTGATAAATTGACCTTTGATTTTAATTATTATACAAATGAGTCCACATCGACATTTGATTGCAGAGTTTGTCTGTGGGTGTTTGAAAGCAAATGGGATCTAGATATTCGAGCCTGGGTCATAATTCTTCGTGATAATTTTGTCTAATAATAGACAAGTCGAATACTCTATTCTATCATATACTTGATCGCTCTTCTAGGACTATCCTTTCGCATCTTACAACTATAATAAACTCTCTTATCATGGAACTAAACTTTTGGGAATCATTTATGAACATTACCTTTAGTTACTCTGAATGATACAATGTTCTCTCCAAAATCCAATAAGACTATAAATTCTAGTTAGGTGATTTTGAGTCTGTCTGTACTCACTAGTATGACCAGATTGGGTTAACCTTTATTCTGCAAAGCGGTCGTTTTATGGTCATGTAAATAATGTTGACAATGAAAGAGGGAGGCGCTTTGCGTCTACAGTGGATAAAGTTTTAGGTGATACATAAGAACTTTATAGATATGACAAGAATGCACCCTTCTGACTGCAAGGATTGTGAAGAGCTAAAAAATAGTGATCACGGTCCTATTGATATCATAGGAGATGGAAAAGAGGAGTTGAAGCACGGTGAGAATTGTAATGAATGTGTCCGCATGTATGGAAAGAAGAGATTGCATTATCTAAACTATGGCATTTGACAAGACTTGATACTCCTTTTACATACCAAGTTTGGTACTTGACCTCTCTATAATCCAAGGTGCAATCCCAACCCAATTACCACAGTTTTGCTTAGATAGAGGCGTAAGTCTGACATTGTGAGTTTGTGGATCGCGTTCTATGTATTGCATTTTAAGTAGGATAGTCTCTGGAATGTCTGCAACATCTTCGCTATTATTAAAACATTCCTATATTTTTTGCTACTGATCTAATATCCTGCCATTTCTCTTTTTGCCGACATAGTAGAAGAAAAACATTACTTGTTATTATAATGTAGTCGTCATTGTCATAAGTAGTTGGCATAATTAATTATTGGGCATGATATTATATAGTTATGTAAGGCCGTGGACATGTGGTCTTTCTGTGCCTCTTTGTATATCCTTTAATGCAAATCAGTCAGTCAACAGAATAAACTATTAGCAGACCTTTTAAAGCGTGATTGTGATTGTTATTTGAACTTATGTTAGCTATCAGTATGGCAGACACAACCAAGAAAGATAAAAAGAGAATGAATTCAATATGCATACTTTTCAAAGCGTAGGATTGCAATGAGTCTAGTCTATTGAATTGGTTTCTAAATTCCACTAGTATCCGCCTTCTTGATTTCTATTGTTACTTTATCGCCCACTTTTATTGACATATCCTCATATTCTCTCATACTCATTTTGAAGGTCGGAGAATCGGTAGGAAATCCTCCATCGCCTCCCATAGCCTTTCCAATGTTTGACATCGCTTTGGGCAGATTCTTCATCAAGTCTTCAGGAGACGTGAATGCCATCATATTGGCACCAAAGGGGTTGGACTGTGGTCCTCTGTCCGCACCTGCTTTATAGTCATTTGGATTTGCATACGTGACATAAACATAAGGCTGTCCGTCTTGTGACGCCTCGATTCTTGATACAATGTAATCTATTTTCATTGACTTCATTAAGAAGAATACGCTTATATTTTTTGAGAAATCCAGGCCGGAACAACGTGAGCACAAATTGTTGAACCGGCCGGAGAATGTTCGAAATGTTTGCGAAGTATTTGCACATTAAATTATTTATCGCTTATGAGAATTCAGGATGGGCAGGGGTAATTTTTTTGGTGTTTCCTTTCTTTTAATTCCCATGATCAGAGTTGTCAGTCTATCAGTCAACTTGATATTTTGATAAATACTTTCATTAGTTGTTATATATAAGATCGTGGTTAGTTAGAGCATTAGAGCAGTTATCGGTATAGTCTAAATTGAGTTAAAAAAAGTAAAAGATAGGTATGTATGTATGTATGTATATGCTATAGACTAGCTTCTCTCTCGGTTCTCTTCTAAAATATACATTAGGAGTTGCGACTGCTGATGTTACTGCCCCTACTAGTATCACTAGCAACATCTCTTGATGTTTGTGCGTATGTATTTGCTGTGTTAGCTCCCATCCTTGAAAATTCCTTTACATCTTCTTTCTCACGTTGTAGAATAGTTTTGAATGTTTCCATATTTGCGACGAATGCATTATTTCCTATTCGAGTTGCAGTTAAAGTATTATCTGCAAAGTTACTCACTGTTCTTGCGTATATTTCTGCTGCTCTTTGAGGAGATGCCCATCTATTCCAAAATACATCATAGGCATTTTCTATATATGGACCCCATACTGATTGAAATGAGCTTATAATCTCTCTTTGAGAGTCCAAGTAGGTATTTGCGATTTCTTGTGCTGCTTGGAGATGTCGTTCTTGGTAATCATTAATTGCTTGGGTGTTACGTGGAATTTGTGTTCTTGCTTCGTCCACTGTACGCTTGATGTTGTCTTTTGTTTCATTGAATGTTCTTTCAACTGCATGATTTTGTTCATACACGCCTGTTCTTTGTTCTCTTTTGAAATCGTTATCTGTGGCTGACCTCTCTATTTCTTTCTTATTAGACATTGTTCACTGTCATGCGTAATCCCTTAAATATGTTGGTATCTGATGGTATAAAATGCCATTAAAGACCAGCAGTAGGCATAATACAAAGCTTGACTTTTGAGATGATGTGATTTCCTTAATATTACAGACAATTACCACACGTCGAAGATTAGCCAATAATTAATAGTACCGTATTATATTTAACAACTAGCCAATTAAGAGGTCGTTTAACGGCGTATGAATGTGCTTTCTAAATCATTGATTCCAAATGCTGTCATCAAGAATACTTTGATTTCTGGTCTACTCTCTTTTACTTTCTTGACAAATTCATATCCATTCATTCCTGGCATCCTTAAATCTGAAATTACAAGTCCATATTTTTCTTGATTTAATTGGAAGTGTTCTAGTGCCAAAGTTGATTCTGTAAATCCGAATACATGAAAGCCTCTTCTCTCCAATCCTTGTTTGAAGGTGCTAACAATATCAAATTCATCATC
>JAICVW010000192.1 GCA_025935105.1 Nitrososphaeraceae archaeon | reverse complement strand
TAACATGGTTCTAGTTTATCAAAACCATGAGCTCTTTGCCTTTCTAGGTCAGGAACATATTCATAGCCAACATCATAATAGCCTAACTATAGGTGAGCAGTCTACTCAAATCTAAGCTAGACGAACAGTATCCATGTTTGTGGGAGTGGATCAGCACAAGAACCATTTACAGATAGCTGTAATGAATGATGAGGAAAAAGTATTAGAAAATTCAAGGATAGATAACAAACTTGAACAAGTAGGGAAGTTTTTTGATGGTCTAAATGACATGCTATAGAAGGTATCATTACAAAGCTCTTGGGGAAAAATGTAAAAGCGCAAATAAATCCCATCACCAGACAGAGCTAAATCTGGCACTAAGCGAAGTATAGATAGTGGTAGATTGTAAGAAAGTCCCTCTTGGTATAACAGTTGATGCTGCTAATAAACAGGATATGAAGATGCTTAAAACAACATTACAAAGTATAGTATCGTTCATAGACCAAAACCAACACTCAGAGCAAAGCAACACATGTGTATGAATAAATGATATGATTATCCAGAAGTGTAAGAATTATTAGAATACTACGGTGATATTATTCATATCCCTTAAGGGGAGAACACAAAGCTAAGCGAATACGAAGATACAGAGCTAGACATTGGGTTGTTAAAAGAACCCACTCCTGGATAAATAGGTTTAGACGATTATTGATACGAAGGGAGAAAAGACCAGAAAATTACATTGCTCTGTTGCATTTTGCTTGTACATATATTACTCACAGATCAGCAGGACTTTTAGGATAGGCTCGAAGTATGAAGGATTAGTATTGTCATCGGTTTATTGGTCAATACCGCGATAATACTTTCGATTGGCCTTTATAACGTGCTCAACATAATAAACCTGGAGCTACAGACGAATATTGGTAGATATTTAGTAACGTTTTCCACGACTTATTATATTTAACCTTTATTACAAGAATAAAAATCTGATGATCTACGCTTAATGAGTTCAGAAAATTGAGACGTTCAGATTAAAGTAACTATAGCAAACAAAGTAGAAATTCCTGTTATGGTTTCATGACTAGAAATATTATTTATTTTCTCTTATCTTATTTCTAATATTCTAATAATTTGTTATAACTGTACAATTTCAGAAATATCATAACAAATGTCATATATACAAGGTTTTGATTACTAGATTCCGTACCTGGAAATAAATATTTTAAATTTGAGTAGACAAGTGCGAGCCCTTGTGTAGAAGAAGTTAAAAGGGTGACAGTACAGAAAGAAGAAGGAACAGATGAGCCTCCTGAAAGAAAGTCAAATAATGAAGATTCACTACCTAACCGGGATAGGGGCATTATTTACTGTTGCAGTGCATATTATGTTTCGTGTCATCGTGCCATTCGAGCAGAGTTTATCTTTTCATAATATTATAATGAACTATCATAATATACCATATGTAATAATTCTCGAATCAATACTCATATTAGTTTCCATACACGGCTTCAATGGCCTGAGAGTTATCCTTCTTGAACTGCGTCAGAACGCAAAATGGGAGAACGCAGTAACCATATTCACAATTGTCGCCATGATCGGCATAGTCGTGTATGGAACTAGGACTATCATAATAGCCAACGGATTTGCATTTAGGTAAAAAGGTTCGCTAGGCTTATTAGTGGATTATAAATCACGTATGAGCAATAATTGATGCAAGATTTAACTAAGCACCTTTATATGCAATAGCACAGTTGAAAACGAAATATCCCGCCAGTGAATCGCCTGTGTATGATGGGTTCCTATTAGCCGCCAAGCTCCCTATCAAGCTGATTTTTCAATGACGTATATCTTTTGAATTTCCTATCCCAATTCGAAAAAAATTTTTGCTCACTTAACCCAATGAAGAGCCACATCGAAGCCAACATTATCGAAACTCCGATAAAGAACAATAGAAAAATGCCTATATCAGGGAACCTAAATAGTATCCTGTGCATAAAGAAGGGATGAATCACAAATACAGTAGCCAACATTAGAGATAACGGAGCAAGAACAAATGATGACAATATCATTATTTTGAAAACGCTCCTAGTGGAGTTCATATGGGATATTAATTCGTCTAGTAATTCAACTACACTTGTCTTATTTTGTTCCTTTTCTGTATCTCTTATGGTGTTATTTGAGTCATGGTCATCGCTATGATTTGTAGAGGACATCTTGACAAATTCCTATGTGGCAACGCCTCTTAAAATACTTGGCTAACTAAGTTACTGATCAGATAGTAGTTTGTTATGACCGCTTCCTAACATTTATTCAACCCTGGTGCATGCCCAAACTCAATCGAAAATAAAATGGGTTTCATATAGAAAACGTAATGTATTGGCTGAGATGAGAATGAGATTGGGATAACCAAAATGGCAAAGATCAAATAACCAGACGCTTGATTTGGATAAGGTTAAGTTAAGTTAATTTTGCTTAGTAGAGATCAACGTCCAATAAAGAGATCATAAAGACAGACATTCTTCAGTAGAGCAAGGATGCTGTAGTAATAGAATGTCATTCTTTTATTGACTGAACTCTACTCGTAGACCCTATATTTTCCTATATCCCCTATCATATTATTTAGTTGATCGCATAGCACTAAGAAGCGCATGCCTTTTCCTGTTATTTTGTATATCGATTGCTCTGCCTTTGTAAGCAAGCCACTATTCAATAAAAATGGTACATATTCCCTCATCTGTGTAGATGACAAAAAAGCACCATACATGATTCGCGTCTTGGTTGCTTCTCTTCCTGAGACCTCCCTTAAAATCGCCGCAATTACGTCTAGCCTACTTCTATTTCGTATATGCTGTTGGGTAATAGGAGCTTCTTGTTTGTTCATGCTATCTTTTCATAGTATCTTCAGTTTTAAAACCTTCATGACCTCTAACTAGATAACAATAGACGTTAAAATTAGATCGCATTTAAAAAAACTACGATTTTTATAGTTGATATAGAAAGATTTGTTTCCAAAGCGACGGAGAATGCCATCATCCTAACTGTTCCTGACACGTTTGCTCCGGCTACGATGTAGTGCTACGATGTAGTGTAGATCTAACATAACAGAAAATCAAGTCAATTCAGTGAATCTATCATAAATCTGGTATTAATCCGCCCCGAATACGAATGCAATGATATCAAATTCACTTTTTAGTAGACCTGTAGTATTTTCTATCTGAAACATAGGTCTTACACTGACATTTATAGATCAAGCATTTCATCTTGTCCCTCGCTGCAGACCTATCATGGTCAATTTTTTGATGCTTACACTTTATACACCTAACAAGTAAATCTGACTCGCTGCTCATTGCTAGTACAATATTATGGCTTGTTTTTTATCTTATTGTTAAAAGGATGAAGAAAATCTCTAGAACAAAAGGCGAGCCATAAATCAATACATGCTTTCTTTAGAATAAGTCAGACGTGTGCTGCTTCTTTCTTTAGAATAAGTCAGACTGTGGACATTCTTGGGATACTTGATCTAGACTACAATGTGTGATCTAACATAGTATATTAAAAGGTGGCCCGAAGTGGTTAGTACTCAATTGAATCCGGATGAACTAGGTCCTATTTGCTCAATATTGGCAATATGATTATTATAAAGGATATTCATTGGCTATTAAGAAGCTGCATCTCAATATTTCCGCAACTATTAAATTGGTACTCGGAATTGACAGGTTTCCTCAACTCTTGCGCATGTCCCAGTGATTCGTACATCCCTTTTGGAAATAGCTACTCTGAATTGAGCCACGAACAAAACACCAAATCCGTTTGGTTAGAAAGGGCATACCTGTAATATCGCGGTATCATAGGACCGTGCTTATTAATGAATCGATTTTGGCCACAGACAGGCACACTATTATCATTATCACTATACAGGTTACGAAGGAATGAAAGTGGTGGTCAACTAGCTGTCACTTAGTGTCGGGCATATTAATACATCGATTTGTCAACTACATCTGGAATTACACCAACTAATGATCGCTTATACCCAGAAATTCTGCCAACAAAGATCGTTGAAGAAACAACTACCCTGCAGGAGTATGTATGATATATTCACACATTCTTCTAGACTAACCTTATGATCATTTTCTAAGCAGCTTGGCAGACCTAATAGCTATTTGGTCGGCCATCTCGGAAAGAGTAGCATTACCGCCTAGATCGTAAGTTACGTATTTCTTTTCATTTATCACGTCTTCAGTAGCCTTAAAAATGGCCTTAGAAATGTACTCTTCGCCGAGATAGTCAACCATCCATGATCCTGATAAAATAGTCGCAACAGGATTTACATGATTCTTCCCCGCATACTTGGGAGCACTGCCATGCGCTGGCTCAAACATTGCATAATTATCTCCGTAATTGCCAGAGTATACCGTGCCTATAGATCCTACATGTCCTGATGCACATTCTGAAATTATGTCCATAAATAGATTAGTGCTAAGCAGAATGCTGTTATTGAATCGCTCAGGATTTTTAACAAGCTGCTGTGTCATATTGTCGATATAATATTCTTCTATTTCATTAATGTCGTTGAATTCCCTTTGAATGCTTTTTACAGCTGCCCAAAATATTCCATCAGTTTCCTTTAAAATATTTCTTTTTGTAACAACAAAAACTTTGTTGTACCCGGCGGCGCTTGCAACTTGAAATCCCTTTTTGACAACTCTTTCACTCCCTTTTTTTGTTACCTTTCGAATCGCGATCGCTGAATCTTCACTAGTCCTGAATTCGATTCCAGCATACAGGCCTTCAGTTGCTTCACGCACGCATATAAAATTTAATGCTCGTTCCGCGTTTTGGTAGGTCTTGATTGGTCTAACGTTAGCGTATAATTCAAACTTTTGTCTTATACTTACTGCAACGCTACGCGGTGAGTTTGGAGTAGGGATCGTAGTTGTCGGGCCCTTAAAACATGCATCGCTACCTTCTAAGAGACTCCATACGTCTTGGGAAATATAAGAAGTACCTCCGACCTTTTGCCACCACTCAGACCCCGCATCACAAGGAATTAATTCTATATTGCTATTGCACGCCCTGAGAACCTTAATCATTGCGTCCACTAATTCTGGTCCTGTCCCGTCCCCTCGAATGATTGCGGCAGTTTTTTTAGTCAATTGAAATCAATTAACGGGCAAAATTCTCTCTATTTATATGTATTTAGTAACTAATTAGAAGCCCGTTTCAGACGTGTTTCTGAGGTTATTAGTTCGATAAGGAGGGAAGCCGGGGAAGAACATTTGTCGCCGTTGTAAATTATGTCAGTAGATCCAGCCACGAACATCTCCCGTACTAATTGACTGAATTTAACCCATAAGCATGATATAGGCTTGTTCGCTCAGGTAATATAGCCGAGGCTTCAAGGTATTATGGGTTGCTGCGCTGTGGCATTGCCCACTATTGATGGCCTCGTCTGCAGTACCAAGTTAAAATTCATTAGTTGTCCATGCCTGTTTATAGTTAGCATCACAGTATCTCCAACAGACTTGTGTGCGTCAATATAATTAATCAAGTCGTCTATACTTCTAAGAGGATGTCCGTCAATTCCTGTTATAATGTCACCTACACTTTGTGTATTCGAAAAGTCATTATGTGTTACACCCTGCAAACCCGCTTTATCTGCAGGACTATTTGGCTGAACTGAACCAACAACTACTCCTTTATAGTTTCTAGGTAAGCCTGCACTCTGAGCCATATCTGGAGTTATGGCGCCACCGGCTATTCCTAGCCAAGGATGATTATATGTTCCAGTTCTAATAATTGTTGGAACCTCTTTTAGTATCATCTCTGATGGAACTGCAAATCCTATTCCTGAGAACTCACCAGTCGCTGAATTAATGGCTGTATTTATGCCTATAACCTGTCCTTGCATGTTAAGTAGTGGTCCACCAGAATTTCCTGGATTTATAGGAGCATCAGTTTGAATTGC
>JAICVW010000449.1 GCA_025935105.1 Nitrososphaeraceae archaeon | reverse complement strand
CCGGTTTCTGCATATTCGCGAGGCTTTGGCTTTGGCATTAGACTATGTTCGCTCCAAACTGCTCTCTAAAGAATTGAATTGCCTCTGTTCTTGTCACTCTGTGTTGTTGTCCAATGATCTTGGGATTTCTCCTTTTTGCAATCGAATAGCCCGGGCGAGTAAGTGCAACGCTTACATCCATACCGAAGATACCAATGTCAGGATTATATTTAGTGTCAGGTAGATCAATATGTTCGTGGATTCCTAAAGACAAATTCCCAAAATCATCAAAAGAAGATGACTTCAGATTGTTACCCTTCGCGGCAATAATTCGCCGCAAAAAGCTAATTGATGCGTCGTTTCTGAGAGTTACAACGGCAGCAATCGGTTCACCTTTATGAATGCCAAAATCCCTTACGGAATTTTTGGCCTTTTTAGTGGTTGGCTGTTGTCCAGTTAATTCTACCAAGCCTTGCTTTGCACGTTCAAGTGGTTCGCCTGACTTCCCTACGCCAATATTAATCACAATTTTGCTTATACCGATTTTCCTCATCGGATGCACATTAGACTGTATCTCTTGACTCATTGGCATCAGCTTACTTTAATTGAAGGTGTCTCAATCCCAACTGCCATTACCATCTCTGCAGGTAGTTCAACTGTTCTGTCTTCTAAAGAAAGGATGGCACGTTTAGGGAGTGAAAAAAGGCCATCCTTTATATCTTCAATCCTTCCCAAACTACCAGCATTATCTCCACTGGTGATTAGCCCTATATTCCCCTTTTGGAACTTAACTACATCGTGGATAGTTTTTTTTTCCAAATTCAATATGCAGGTATCGCCTACGGAGAACGGTTGGTCAGTTACAATAGTGTTCCCATCATGAAAACCATACTGCAATTTGCCTCTCCTAATAGTGACCTTGGATGATATCTTAGCGAACTTTACTCCTTTTTCATTATCTGAAATTTCAATTGGTACCAGCAAATTCGAATCTTTTGGAACCAAGCGGAAATATTGTCGTGTGGGAACCAATTCCAAAACGTCCATCAAACCGAGGGGAAAATTGACATCCCTTCTTATCGTGCCGTCTACTTTAATTTTGCCGTTAGATAGAACTTGTCTGGCTTCCCGCAAATTTGCCGCCTTCTTCAATACATCCCTCAGAAGTATTCCTAGTGGATAAGATTTTTGTCTTTGGTGAGGCCCAGGGGAAGAGTTTAACACAAATCGTTTTTGCTTCCTGAGTATTTCCCAATAAATTGGAGCAGATTGTCTTTTTAATCGTGTGTCTCCACCTTTTCTCGCCATTAGGCTTTAGACCCCTTTCTCTTTGCCTTAGTCTTTGTGGAGGACTCTTTAGCCTTTTGAAGGTTAGAAGAATCCTTGGTTTTTTCCATAGATTTTTTCCTACGGCTGTCATCGAAATTAAGACCGGTTATAATAACATTTGACGCATGAATCTGGACTTTAACATTTCCACCTTTGACTTTTTCACGTTGAATACCTTCTATTGATAACGATCCTCTTGTTGTATTAATTTTTTCCACCTTTCCCTCTATTCCAGAGTATTCTCCACGGAGTACTCGTACATTATCGCCCTTTATGACTCGAAAACTCCTCCGCTGATATTGTTCACGCAAACTATCAGATAGAGTTGAGCTAATTCTGCGATCTCCTAAACTGGTCGAGGTATGAAAGTTCCTTCCGATTGCTCTTGTCATCAGATAATTACACTCACACTATGAGCGAAGCAAGGTTCGCTATCCTAGGCCACTTTTCTGCCGCTTCAGCCGCGACTGGACCCTTGATATCAGTTCCCTTTATTTCACCTTCCGGTGTTACCAGGACCGCAGCATTATCTTCAAAGGACAGATGCACTCCGTTTAACCTCTTGATAGCATATTTCTGCCTGATGATCACTGCTCCGAATATTTGCTTGCGCAACTCTGAAGCTCCCTTTTTCACAGTAACGGTAACCAAATCACCTACTGCAGCAGCTGGCATTCTTGAATGTCGCCCCTTGTATCTCCCCACCATTGCGATTCTCAAGATCTTCGCCCCCGTATTATCAGCACAAGTTAGTTCTGCTGTAACTGGTAATGCCCTCGTGATATAAGGTCTAAATTCCTCTACTCCCTTCGCAGAGACTGCTCTTGTTTTAGCTGACATTCCTCTTATTCCCTGCTATTACCACGAACGAAACCGTTTTAGATAATGGTTTACATTCAGCAATAGTTACAGAGTCCCCCTCTAATACTTCAATACATTCAGGAAGGTAAGCGTGAACTTGCGACCTGCTTCTTTCATACCGCTGATATTTAGAGACTAGGTGAGGATATTCCCTTGAAACAACAACCATTTTCCTAGCTTTCGCACTAATCACGGTTCCTGATAGTAGTTTGCCTCTCACAGACAACTTTCCATGAAAAGGACACAAGATATCTGAACAGATCTTGTGTGGTGCATCAACGATTATTCCAATATTTTTTGTCAATTTTAACCAACTCTACGAACATTTGATATACGATCTTCTGGTCGTCCAATAATGGACTGGCCCCTTATAAAGCAAGCGTTGAATGGAAGAAGCAATCGCATCCTATTAACTGAGCTCTTTGCGATCCTTTTTATTCCGTTCTTAGTGCTGACTGTGAGCATGTTTCTTGTTTCAAATATTATCGTACCAGATAAGCCAATGATAGATGCTTGTGGACTAGCCAATATTGTGGCATGAAGGCCAACAAGCTCGTGTGAGAGTATGTTTTTCGGAGTTATCACGACCTACAATGAACCTCTCTCATTCAAAATAGTCATTATCCTAGCTATATCTCTCCGTATCCATCGTAGATCCCCTGTTTCCTTCTTTAAGGTACCTTTTGCTCCCTCTGACCTTAGCTTGGCCAAATCAGCATTTAATTCAGACAATTTTTCAGTCAGATCACTGCTGTTCATCTCTCGTAGTGTCTTAACTCTAAGTCTGGCCATTTGAATTACCCGAAGCTATAATAGGATTATTATTCTCTATGCTTTGAACGGATGTCTTATCTAGATTGCTAGGCAGAGCTGTTGAGTCTGTAGAGTCAAGACTGTTTTCAGTTCGTGGCTGTGAGGGCTCAGATTTGACTGGCTGCTCAGGAATTTCAAATTCTTGAGGGAGCTCATTTTTCAATGCTATCCTCAATTGTATACCCATTAAACCCATTTTGGTCAACACGGAGGTGGTTCCGATTCTGACAATTTTCTCGGCAAAATCACCACTCTTAGGCATTACGCCTGTGGAGTGCTTTTCAAAATGAGCGCGCTCACTACGGAGTTTCCCGGCTATTGCTATTTCTACTCCTAGTGCTCCAGCATTCATAATCGTATTCATAGACCACATTGCTGCCCGTCTGAATGCGGTTCCTCTCTCGATGAGCTGGGCAATCCTGCCGCACATAATCTTGGGATTCAGCTCTGGTATTGATACCTCGAGTACCGATATTTGTGGGTTTACCAAGCCAAATTTTTCTTCTAGCCTTGAGGT
>JAICVW010000087.1 GCA_025935105.1 Nitrososphaeraceae archaeon | reverse complement strand
GTTGTTGTTGGTTGGTTGGTTGACCCTTAGACATCATTGTAACGAGTTCTTTGGCTCGTAGTACGGTTACGTTGTTTTCGTTTGCAATCCTAGTGGCTACGGCCTTGATTAGCTCTCCTTTAGCTCCAGCCATGACGGCCATATTTCTAGCGTGAAGTTTCATATGCCCAGCCTGAATCCCCTGTGTCACTAGAGCTTTCATTGCAGCCAAATTTTGAGCAAGACCTACTGAAGCTATAACTGATGCAAGCTCCGTTGCTGTTTTAACTCTGAGAAGTTTTATACCCAGTTTAGTAGTAGGATGAACCGACACGATTCCTCCAACTGTACCTAAAGCCAGTGGCAGCTCTAATTCACCAATTAGATCATTGGTTTCTGATTTGAACCATCTGGATAAAGATCTATATTGCCCATCTCTTGCGGCATATGCATGTGCAGCTGCTTCAATTGCCCGAAAATCTTGGCCAGTTGCTATAGCAACCGCATCTATGCCATTCATTATACCCTTGTTATGAGTAACGGCCCGATATGGATCAGAATATGCAAATGCATATGCATACAAGATTCGTTCTACAACAGACTCTCCTCCCAAACCATCTCTCCCAAATAAGGCTGTGCACTTTATGATTCGCCTTGTAGAGTAGTTCGAAAGTATCCTAAGAACAGCCTTGCCGCCTGTAAGTGATTCAAGTATGGGTGCAATCGTTTCACACATTTTATTTATCGTATTAGCTCCCATCGAATCCTTTGTATCCACAAAAATCTCAACAATGAGCATTTTTCCCATTTGGTTCTGACTTTCGTCTTGAATTATCCTGGCCTGAAGATTAGTTGCAACTACGGACCTGCTAGCTGAATTTGCAGATTTAAGTAGCTCTTCTTTGTTATGCAAAATTCTTTCTACTAAATGGCTGTTGAGATCAGGTATCGACACAAGCTGCACCTGACCTATCATAAGTGCATCACCAATGAAAGTAGAAAATCCACCATTGATTGAGGCTATTTTTGCTGCATTACTCGCAGCAGCAATCACGGATGGTTCCTCTATTGCCATTGGAACTATGCATTTTTTACCATTTATTATAAAGTTGGTAGCTATTCCTAGAGGTAAAGAAAGTGTTCCAATCGCATTTTCAATCATCTGATCGGCATTATCAAAACTGTATTCAGGATTAACGATATGCTCAATGTCCTTATCTGTGAGGCCAGTCTCGGCTCTTAGATATCTTAGACGCTCGGTTCGATCCATGTCGCGGAACTTCTTATTCTTATTTTTATTCTCATTTTTATTATTATTCAGAGGCACGGCTTGCCTGTTCATTACCCACTTACCTACCTACCTACCCACAGTAGCCCGCTGACTCAATATTTAGTTACGGGACATCCATAATCTTTTATCTCAAAATGTAATTGAACTACGAACACCCTTTACGCAAAGTCAAAGTCGGGTGCCAAAATCGTGAAATCGTTCTTCATAATACACAGTATGGCTAATCTTGAGATTGATGACAATCAAGCATTCAAACCATCAAGAATAAACAAAGACTGGGCATTGTTGCTTGTTTGGCGCAAGAAAGGAACTCTTCCTAGTACTATTCTTGTGTAGTATAAACACCCGTTTCACAGTTGTCTTTCTCTGGAAAAGTCTAAGAGGCACGAAATGTATACACGTACAGGCATGACTAGGCTCGGTGTGAACAAAAATTCTCTTGTCTAAACACTAGCTAAAATTGATTGGGCCTGCCCCCAATCGTTTTTGAATGTAATTGGGTTAAAATCGATAGATACCTGGTCATACTGAAATGTGAACCACAATAAAGTTACCCACACTAGACAATGACTCTACTACTTTGAATTTTCTAAAGGAGTAGCGTGCCTAAGGATATAGCTGTCCATAGCCAATAAGCAATTTGACAGGAGGTATTCTTGGATTTCAAAAAAATTACTGGAGCGAAGGTTTTTTAATGTAATCTAGAGCATCTTTTGCTATATTCTCATGAATGTTTCAGATATCATGGCTGAAAAAGTCTTTTCGCTGGGATTAGAAGATACAGTATCAAAGGCCCTCAAGGATATGTATGATAATAATATCAACCAACTACCTGTGACTGACACTGAAGGGAAATACGTAGGTATGATCTTTGCAAAAGCATTCCTCAACCTTAATGCCCAGCCTTCATCAAAACTAAAGCATTTCACCGTAAAGACGCCAGTTCTGAGTCCAAACGACACAGTTGAAAAATGTACCCAGTTGATTGTAACCACCGGTAATAGGGCATTACCCGTAGTTGAAAGGGCAGGATTGGTTGGTATTGTCAGTGAAACTGACGTAGCTTTAACTGCCAACTTTGGTCACGCAAAAGTAGATGAGGTCATGTCTGGAGCAATTGTTATTGAGGAGATCTCCACGCTTGCGAATGCTCTCAGTAAGATGCGGAGGTATAATATTTCTAGGTTGCCAATCATCAAGGCAAATGGTCTCCTGGCAGGGATTATTAACGCACTGGAAATTGCTAGAATACTCTCCGCACCGCGGGAGAGAATGGGCAAGGCATCACGCGGAGTAAGTTCGACTACCCACCCTCGTGATACTTCTGTAAGAGAGCTTATGAGAAGAGTAGAATCTGTAGAGAGAGGTACTTCATTAAATAGCCTAATTGACGATTTTAAGAAAAATGAAGAAATCGTAGTAGTAGGAGACAAAAGACCGATTGGTATTGTCACACCTAGAGACGCTCTAGAAATAACCCTTCCTAAAAAAAGAAGTCCGAGTATACACGTTGCACATATCGAAGGCGAGGCTCGCAGCACCATCCAGGAACATTTATCAAGATTTTTGAAGAAGATTCAGGGAAAACTCGAAGATGTTCAGTCAGTGATAGTCTATGCGGATAAGCACAAGTCCAGGAAATATTCTGTAAGAGCTAGATTAATTACTGCCAAGCGTGTCATAGATGCGCAGGCAGTTGGCTATGATCCTTTGAGCGCGGTTAAGGAGCTAATATCAAAGCTTGACCGGCGCATAAGATCTGAACATAGCCAAAAAGTAAGAGAAAAACATCACGCGAGAGGCTTGGATAAACGCTTCGCAAAAGCAATGGAATAAAGTGGCGCAGATGAGGAGATTTGAACTCCTGATCGCCCGAGGGCGAATCGGCTAGCTTTCAGCCCTATTATCATACAAAAAATAATAGTCTAACTCAAGGCCGACGCATTTCTATGTTCCCGGAGCCATTTGGCCACTTTCGGGAAGACCACTCTGCCACATCTGCCCACATGTATTTGATTGGGTGGCACTACTTATTATTATGTGTTAAGCTGTGTTAACAACTACTTGACAAGCTCTGTAAGAACCCTAACTTTGACTTATAATCGGCCTTCAGATAACCCTAAATATATTAAAATGTCCTAATTCATAATCTATGGGTGAAACAGTCGAGCTCGATAACTTTGACGTCAATTTTTCATTTCGATGTCCAAAATGTGAATACTTGAATGAGGAAATTACGGCTAATGAACTTACCAGTGGCAATGCTGTTTGTGGGATGTGCGAAACTCTGTTTAAGATGGAAGGATTAGATTCAGTTAAAATAGTAGCTACTTTGGAGTAGATTAAAGGCTTATACAAACCAGCCGACTGGAAATTGTCGTAACAATTGATTTCAAAACATCATTTGTTGCGCTCACGCGCGCAAGGTTTCCTGTTATAGGTTGTTGTTGCAGCTAGTTAAACAGCCAGGTGCTGTGTGCCTCAGAATGTCTCAGAATATTAAAATATTAACTTTGAGCTAGACAAAGGATGGTATTACCTAGTAGAGGCGTAGTTCAAGGATCCGCAAGGGCTCCGCACAGGGCCATGTACAAGGCAATGGGCCTGACAGACGAAGATCTCCAAAAGCCAATTGTTGGTGTATCTTCAACTTGTAATGAAGCTACTCCGTGTAATATTCATTTATGTAAGCTAGCTCAAAGTGCCAAGGAAGGAGTCAAGAGTTCTGGCTGTACACCTAGGGAATTCACAGCTATTGCAGTCTCAGATGGAATTGCGATGGGTCATGAGGGGATGAAAGCATCGCTTGTAAGCAGAGAAATTATAGCTGACTCAATAGAAGTAATGATGAGAGCCCATCAGTATGACGCAATTGTTGGTATTTCAGGATGTGATAAAAGCTTACCTGGGTCTTTGATGGGCATGGCCAGGCTAAATCTACCATCAATCTTTGTCTATGGTGGTACGATCTTACCTGGAGATTGGAATGGAAAGTCAGTTACGATACAGGATGTCTATGAGGCAGTGGGTATGGTTGAGGCTGGTAAAATGACCAATGCTCAGCTTGTCAGTTTAGAAAATGTGGCCTGTCCATCGGCAGGATCTTGCGCAGGAATGTATACAGCAAATACCATGGCTTCGATAAGCGAGGCAATTGGCATGGCCCTCCCAGGAAGTGCATCAGCCCCTGCTGAGAGTGACAGGAGATCTGAAATATGTTATAATACAGGCAAGGCTATTTTCGAATTAATCGAAAATAACATCCGTCCCAAAGACATCTTGACTTTTGAAGCTTTTGAAAATGCTATTGCGATAACTAACGCAATAGGCGGATCTACAAATTCAGTTCTGCATTTGTTGGCCCTTTCAAGAGAAGTAGGAATCAAACTCAAAATACAGGACTTTGAAAGGATTAGGATGCGAACACCTCATCTCGCCGATATGCGGCCTGGCGGATCATACGTAATGCTGGATCTAGATAAGATTGGAGGCGTACCTGTAATCTTAAAGAGTTTGTTAAAGAAGGGCTTGCTCAACGGAAATGTCATGACCGTTACATGCAAGCCTATGAAAAAGAATCTTGAATCACTCAGATATCAAATCCCTTCTGACGGGCAAGAGCGGTTGTCATCTAATGATAGCCACTACAGACTGCAAAGTATAGTAAAACCTATCGAAAAACCGATTCATGATGTTGGTACTCTGGCAATCGTCAAGGGCTCACTTGCTCCTGAAGGTGCAGTTATCAAAATAGCCGGACTGACCTCCAGCAAATTTGTTGGTAGAGCTCGAGTTTTTGGGACAGAAGAAGACGCCTTTGAGGCTATATCCAAAAGCAAAATTGTCGAAGGCGATGTTGTCGTGATAAGGTACGAAGGACCCAAGGGCGGCCCTGGTATGAGAGAGATGCTGGCCGTTACTGCTGCACTGGTAGGACAGGGACTTGGAGAAAAGGTGGCCATGGTTACTGATGGCAGATTTTCAGGTGCAACTAGAGGGTTCATGGTTGGCCATGTTTCTCCTGAAGCAATGGTAGGGGGACCTATAGCTCTTGTAAAGAATGGTGACGTTATTGATCTAGATCTCAAGAGGGGAAGAATAGATCTGAATGTATCCAAATTAGAAATCCACAGCCGAAAGAAGAAATGGAAACCTATCAAGCCGCATTATGCTAGTGGTGCACTAGCCAAATATGCGTCGCTGGTAGGCTCAGCCTCCGAGGGTGCGGTAACTACTCCTATGTGAGGCGCTTTACCTTTTTTTAGGCGCAAAAGAAATTATGGGCCTCGTTGGTCTGTCAGTCAACGTGGAGTTCATTGATCTAGTCTTATGGTTAAATCCATTGGATTGTGTGCGTCTAGCTAATAGATGCTCTGTCTGTGCCTTAACTGGTATGTAGATACATCAACCCTTAAATTGCAACCAGGTTAATTTAGCTGGCTGACTGAAAAATGAATATTTTCCCGTCTCTTGAACAAAGGCTTTTTCCATTTGAATTCTACTCGACAATGAGACGATCAAATCCTGTGGTCTACGATGAGCTCAATAATGTCTGGGGCGTTTTTCGGTTTGACGATGTACAATACGTCATCACCAATTACGCAGAGTTTTCTTCTGCAAATAACTCCTTTTCATCATCTCTACGCCCTGGATTGTTGCAAGCAGATCCTCCATATCATAAAACCTTGCGTACAGTCATTTCAAGTGCATTTACACCAACAATAGTGGCGAAATTGAAGCCGCGCATTGAGGAAATTACACATACGTTATTGAATCGAGTAGTCGAGAAAGGACGCCTTGATCTTATCAGTGACTTGGCCTATCCATTGCCGGTGACTATTATAGCTGAGCTACTAGGAGTGCCAATTCAACATAGAGAACTTTTTCATATCTGGGCAGATACACTTCACGATGCACTTAATGCTGGTATTAAATTCAGCTTGAGAAGGACTAGTGATCAAGGAAATGCGCCTGATGATCGTTCAGATAATAACCATACTAATATTACCAAGATCCAAGAAGAGATGGATTCATACTTTAACCGCATAGTTCAGGATAGGACTAAGGAGCCAAAAGAGGATTTAATTACAAATTTGATAAACTCCAAGATAGAAGGCCACTTTCTGTCTAACGAGGAAATACTTACATTTTGTAGGGTCCTGCTTGTTGCTGGACATGTAACAACCTATAATTTGATAGGTAATACAGTCCTGTCTCTGCTGCAAAACCCAGAACAATTCAACCAACTCAAGCAGGAGAACAGCTTGATAGCCGCAACAGTCGCAGAAACACTGCGATATCGATCTCCAGTTCAGGCAGTAAGTCGAGTTACTACGAAGACAGTAAAAGTGGGGGGTAAGGAGATTGGGAGAGGGCAGAGAATTATCGCATGGATTGGATCTGCAAATCACGATGAATCAAAATTTACAGATCCAGAGAGCTTTGATATAAGACGCAGCATTAGCAGGTCAATCTCTGGTCAGTCACATCCTTTACCATCGTCGCAACATCTTGCCTTTGGTCAAGGGATTCATTACTGCTTAGGAGCTCCACTGGCTGATTTGGAAGTACAAGTAGTGTTAAGGGTGATCCTCCATAGGTTGCATGGATTAACCTTCGATTTCGACGGTAATGTAGACAACAATAACGACATGTTAGAACCAATCAGGAGCACTTTCTTTCATGGTTTGGCGCACCTTCCGGTGCGCTTTGAACCTAGTGTTTGCGAAAAATTGATTGATTGATTAATTACTAGATTAGTAGTTTTGGGTTTTCATCTCATAGACGGAAGTATGCAAGAGTGAATCGATTTGAACTTGTATTGATCAATGAGCGTAGGTGACAGCCTACTCAATACAGAAAAGTTGCCAAGAGTAAGTAAGATAAAAATAAGATAAGACTGTGAGGCAAGGCAAGGCAAGATAGGTTAAGTTAACCTGAGTTAAGCTAAGCCAATTAAAAGAGGTTTATTTACTCTTTCTTATAGGTGGGAAGTTCATTCTTCTTTCTAAGATAATAAATCAGAACTATCAAAATGATTCCGATTAATATATAATTCGTTGGCGGACGCAATGCATCAGTAACTACTCCCAGCTGTGGGATCACATAAACTACTTTACCAATGTAATTTTTTTCAAATATGGGATAATCCAAGCCTGGGATAGAACCGTCGTTAGCATCCCCTTTGGTGCGGACAATCCTTTCGCCATTATCATTAATCACTTGAGCCACCCTGTGTACTATTATTTCATGTTGCCCAGTATCCGTTGTACCAAATGTCCTGAATACTATGATATCTCCAATCTTCAAGCTATTAAAGGGAATATTATGACTTACTGTGACAAAATCGCCAATGTTAAGATTAGGAATCATGCTACCGCTGGCAACTACATAAAAGGGATTTGTCACACCAAATGCAAACCGAATACCTAAGAAAATAACAGCAATCCCTACGACTATTACAACCACGTATTTTATCTCTTTTTTGACCACTTGACCATCAAACTCGATCTTGCTTGTTTATTCCCTGTTTGCGTGCCATATCTGCAATATCTGTTTATCTGTCCATGCTTCTTTCTCTTTCCTTGCTCACTATTGACTCTGATATCCCAGATGACGTCTACGAAAGACGTGAACGTCAATATAATGGTATTGATACTGCTATTGGTCGTGTTAACTTAGCGATAAAGCTATAGCTGCGAACATTCTTTCATATTCTATGAGAATAATTATTGAACGTGAGAGAACATCCGCAGAGGTTATACTATATGCATTATACTTATACTTTCTAGGATTAAGTTTCAGGGGCACTTCTAAGGCAATTCAACCTTTTGGAGGAGAAGGAAGTCATGTAGCGGTTTGGAAATGGGTCCAGAGATTTAATCCCAAACGTCTTTACCATTG
This sequence comes from Nitrososphaeraceae archaeon, assembly GCA_025935105.1. Classification (GTDB taxonomy): domain Archaea; phylum Thermoproteota; class Nitrososphaeria; order Nitrososphaerales; family Nitrososphaeraceae; genus Nitrosopolaris. The sequence continues at coordinate 100 of JAICVW010000087.1, read as the reverse complement.
AAAAAGAGTGTCTGCTTTTCTAATTGATGAAACCATGTTACAGATTGGTCCTGAAGCAGCTTGGCTATGGGTTGCAGTAGAACCAATACATAAACAAATC
>JAICVW010000584.1 GCA_025935105.1 Nitrososphaeraceae archaeon | reverse complement strand
ATCTTGACGATAGCCTTGGGCGTTAGTCTATCGACACGAAATTCCATTGGATTACCCAAAATAACTACTGATACTTCATCGCCTTCAGTTACTGGGTATCCTTTTAATCTATTTTTAACAAATTCACAGAATTCTTTGTCAAATGAAACGTTAGTACTACCCAGGGGAGTTAGGCCAATAGTTTTTGCGGGTTTTGAGATTGCTCTATGAATAGAGAGCAGATCATTTAAACCTACGCCAGCATTCTTTCTGGTTTGGCCGTCTATTCTAATTACGTCACTTTCCCTCCCATCTTCACTAGGATCACTAGGCCAAACCGTCACTGCTGTTCTACGCTTTCCAGTTAACTCTATCACTTCTCCGGCCTCTACACCCACCCTGCGCATTGAGTCAGAATCTATTCGGGCGCGATGTTTACCTAAGTCACGGTGTTTTGCTTCTGCCACGCGTAGCTGTAACTTGGGGAAAGATTCATCGCTGGCACCATCACTTTTGCCACTGGATTTTTTCAAATCTTAGCTTTGAGCTCCTCCTCAAGTACTGGACTTCATTTTCACTGACTGGCGGCTCATGCTTAACACATCAATCTCACCAACCCCGTGTATGCTCTTCACAAATTCTTCAAGGCGATCCATTTGACCTGCCTCGTCTTCTAGCATTAAATCCGCGATAATAGCTTCCAAACCAAAAGCGATAGGTTCTTTTGCATGAGCTTTCATCTCGACACCTTCCGGCGCTTTGTTTTTTAAAACTTGAATTATGGAGTCCAGATCAGACTCGGCCTCCGCGGGCAATATCTTAACTCTTGCAACTAGGCGTGTCATTTTTATGGTCCCTCAAACATGCATCCAACACACTTGTACATTCTAGAAAACTCCCGGCAGCTTTCACATCTCCAAATCATGACATACCCACAATTGGGGCAGTAGTACTTTACACATTCGTCATTAGGCATAATTGGTCTACTGCATGATGTGCAAACCGGCAGCTGCAATGGCTGAGACATGTCAAGTCAAAGACTCAAAACCGAATTTATATCTTCCTTAGCTCCATAGCCGTCTGATTTCATTTCCTAACATTGCCTTCATTAACATCAATCCTTGTTTGGTTCCTAGAACTTTCGTCAACGACGATGAATGAAAGTCGAAGTTGCCTTCAATGGTTAAATCTCTTAGACTAGAATCAGACACGCTGTCAAAAATTTGATCAAGAGTACGATTGTCGATCCTTTCAAGTATTCTTCTGGCAAGCAACATCTTGTCGAATTCTGCCTTAAACATCCCCAACCAGCTCTTTTGATATTCAAATAGTGCCTGAACTTCATTTCTTTGAATTGCGTTAGTTATTGCTCTCCCAGCTAAAATTCCACCCATGCCGCAACTATAAATGCCACCGGCTGTGGTAGGCTTGGTCTGACCCGCTGCGTCTCCCACAATTATAGTGTTATTGATAATAAAATCCTCAATCGGTCCAGAGACCCAAATAGGGGCATAGACCTTCCGAACAATAGAATATCCTTTACCCCTTGAGTTCATAAATGAATTAATTGCATCCGCTGGGTTAATTCCTCTACCAGCAACTCCTACTCTGCCCACGCCATCGTCTACCGGTATTATCCAAGCAAAAAAACCAGGATATTTGTCAATATCGAAATCAATTTCAACGATTTCAGCCCTTATCCAGGATGCGTATACTTCGTATTGAGCGGACTGAAGTACACCACCTCGGCGCTTCTGTACCACAGAGGCCACGCCTCTGGCATCTATAAGATACTTACACCGGAATTCGCCATCAGATGTACGTACTGTCTTGATAGATCCTGTATTGTTACTCTCAAATACCTGCTTCTCTTCTGATGCCCAGCGGACAGAACACCTAGTCCTTATTTCTGCTCCTAATCTTTGAGCTTGAAGAGCGATTTGCTTATCCAAGAAGCGGCGATCAACTGAAATGACGTTTTGGTTGTTGCTGTCTATGACGAATGAACTTGAAGGGGAATGAACTCTTGCCTCTCTTATCTTGCACTCAATCACACTACGGCCTGGTACTACGCGTAATCTCTTTAGGCCTTCGACGCTCACTAAACCTCCACAATGCTGAGGCGTTCCGATCTCAGCATCCTCCTCGAGCACGGCCACAGAGTTATTTGCAGAGGCGAGTTCTCGTGCAGCCAAAAGCCCTGATATGCTGCCGCCTGCTACTATCACATCGTAATAGTTTGACATTTTACAGACAGGCAACTATTTCTCGATCTGCTAATTAAGGTACACACCTGAGCTACAAACAAGTAATAGTAGTGAGAAGAGATCTCGGGATGGCATTGGGTAATATTGCAACAGTGGTCGCTCATGGAGCCGTTCTCGGTGCTGAAAAATCAAGGCTGACCGATTTTGCAACTTTTAGTAGATGGTTAGAGTCTGGACAAGCAAAGGTCATTCTGAAAGTTCAAAGCCTTGAAGATCTAGTTGCGTTGAGACAAACTGCAGAAGATCTTTCCCTTCTAGTTGTCACAGTCGAAGGCATCGGTCCAATGCAAGCGACGATGGACACTTTGACTTGCATATGTATTGGCCCGGCACGGTCTATTTTAGTCGACAAGGTAACAAGTCACCTGAAATTACTATAGATTGGATTGCTAAAACACATAATAGTGGAAAAATT
>JAICVW010000562.1 GCA_025935105.1 Nitrososphaeraceae archaeon | reverse complement strand
TAGCCTGCACAATCATGATCGGCTACCATGATTGGTGCTACAGGGCCAAATACCTCCTGTGAAACTCGCATTTTTGGAGAAATGTTCCTGAGAACGGTTGGCTTGTAGAAATAACCTTTATCCTTTATATTCATTCGTTCACCACCTATGAGGATAACCACATCATTGACAATTGAATCTATTTTGTTCAAACCATCTGCGTTGACAAGAGGACCGATATCTGTATCATCTGACATAGGATCACCTACTTTCAGTTTCTCAGTCTTTTGTGTAAACTTTTCAATGAATTCATTAGCAATTTTCTTGACTACGATAAAACGCTTTGATGCAATACAGCTCTGACCACAATTAATGAATCTACCCTTGACTGCACCATTTGATGCTTTTTCTATGTCAGCGTCTTCACAGACTATGAACGGGTCGCTTCCCCCCAGCTCAAGGACACATTTCTTTATCTGAGAGGTTGCCTTTGTGCTATCTTAGCACCTGCAGAAACACTCCCAGTAAATGTTACAGCGTTAATATCTGCTGAGTCGATGATAGTCTCTGCAATACTTGAATCTCCAACCAATGTCTGAAAGACACCGTCTGGTGTTCCAATCTAAAACAATTTTCAATTTCTACTCCACATTGCATGGTTGCACTGGCTGGTTTCAACACTCTTGTGTTTCCAACCATCAATGAAGGAGCTGCAAATCTTAATGCTTGCCAGAAAGGAAAATTCCATGGCATTATACTTCCTATTACTCCTAACGGTTAGAATGCTACAACTTGGCCTAATTTAACCTGTAATACACCACTTTTGATGGGTGGTCGCATCGGATAGATTGCCACAGGATAGTTGCCTGGTTGAAATGCATCTTGGTTATCTCAATTCAGATAATATTGCTTCAGATGACCGCTTCATTCTCTCTTTTTTCCCTTCGCTGAGAATATAAATAAATAGCAATTGGTACAATCACACCAATTATCGTAATCCATGAGGGGAGATTTGCTAATGCAATTTGGGCATAAATGTAATTCCAAATGTACGTCCATTTTTAGGATTTTTCAGGTTTTAAAATAAAAAAAATTTTCCTAAATCTCCATCCTATGCTCCTATCAGGACCCCGGCATCAGTTCTTTATGGGTAGTTTTAGTAAACTAGATGGTTCCAGGGATTATTGGTTGGCCACTAACCGTATTGTTTTGAAGTGTAAAGTTGTATTGTCAAAAATTAAATTTTAATTTGGTGCAATCACTTTTGAAGAAAAGATGAGGGGCCTTAAATGGACAATAACCAAATACATGTCAGAGTAGAAATTACCTAGACTGTAGCTTAATTCCTTCAATACATATTTCACAATAGCATTTTTGGTCAGGTTTACAAGCCAATGAATTTATTATAAAGCATTACTTTCAATCCTGCCTCTATTTTTTGCGCTTTGAATTTCCTGGAAAGCAAATTCTCGCCTAACACTCTTTTTAATGATGAAAAGACAATCTCTGCAATCCATCGTCTTCCAGTATCCTTAAGCTGCTTCCATCTTTCATATCCTAGCTCCCTGATTAGTAATACCTCATCTCTTCGTATTGGACATCCTTTTGTTTTAATTGATGCATTCTTTCTTATTTGAATAGCAGGTTCTATATTCAAGTCATCTAGGTTAAAAGTACGTCGATTGTCATGAGCCTTATCTGCATACACCTTGTCAATATCATATTCCTTAGTTACTTCTCTTATCATAGGACTAAACTTTTTGGAATCATGAACATTACCCTTAGTTATCCTGAAAGATATGATCTTCTCTGATGTAGCATCTACTGCAATATGTAGTTTGATAAACTCTTTTTTCTTTCTGATCCATTTTTGTTCTATATAATCTCCTTTCTTTGTTATGGTAAGACCAGAGGCGTCAACTATCAAAGTTATAGGCTTCTCACCATTATCATTAACATTATCGTTATCTAGATTTAGATTCTCTACAGATGGTTTAACCTTCAAAATTCTTCTCCTAATCTGTGTAAAATGAATCTCTTCAATCTTAATATAATCAGATAGTCCTCTTATGATTCCTTGTACAGTTCTATAGGAAATCTTGAATCCAATCTTGAGAAACGCTAGAAACTGAATAAAAGTATGTGAATATTCAAATGGAGCTCCAACCTTACCTTTGTTCATATTTTTTATCTCCTTTTTAGATGAACCTAAAAAACCAATATCCATAAGAATACGTCCACGTTCAATTAATGATTCATTGTAATCATGCCAGGACTTGTTGAGTGGCATAACATATTGATCATAAGGATTGCATAATAACGCTACAAACTAGAAATTACCATAGAAGAAGGAAAAACAGAAGAATTTAAGAAATTAATACAAGATATGAGTAGAACCGTGGAAGCTAATGAGCCAGACACAATAGAATATCAGTTTTATATTAATGGAAGTGAGACAAAGTGCATTGTTCATGAAACATACAGAAATTCAGAAGCGGCAATTGCTCATAATGACGGTGTTGCATCTCAAAAAATACTTCCAAGGATTTTCAGTATCTCCACGATAAGTAGGTTTGATGTTTACGGAATCCTAGCGAAGAATTACGGAAAGTGTTATCAAGCATTGGAGTGCAGACCTATTACAATCTGTTTGTTGGGTTCAGCAGTCATTGAGCCTGAGAGATATTACGATGTGGCAAATGATGCTCTTCCTTTACTGTGTAATTTCTACAATTGTCTAGGCTAATTGTTTTGCTAGGGCCTCGTTATATTCTTGTTCCTCAACAGCTTTTGTAATCCGCTTTTTATCTCGTGATCCTCTACCCTTGTAT
>JAICVW010000729.1 GCA_025935105.1 Nitrososphaeraceae archaeon | reverse complement strand
GAATTCCGAATGATGTGATGGTATCTGAAGTCTGACAACCTGATATCTCTGGCAAGAATTTCTTAAATTAATTCTGACGCTGCTTTCTGATAAAGTGAGGTATGCTTCATGACATACGTGTGAAATATCACCATCTATTATTAGCTGATCTCAACCGATGAGGTTTCCTTCTGAGTTTAATCCTGATACGAAGGAGTATTAAGAAGTAGATACGATAACATGTCCTTTTAGCCCTCGCGAATAAAGCAGCATCGTGTATAGCATTCTCGTCTATATGCTCAGCTGGATGTATTCTTTCTTGCTTGTTTGCTAACACGACAGAATAGTTCTGCTGACAATGATATAAATCCAAATTATTCATAAATATCTCATTGCATGTCTAGAACTGCTTAACCTACGTGTCGAGACATGTATGATAACCAACTGCCTCTGTTCATAGCGACTCAAGTTCGTTATACTCTAATCGAAAAAGTGATCATCATTATCATTTTGCGGCTAATGAACGTCCAAGGCTAAGCTATGTGATTAAATTTAGATTAGCGTTTGTTGATAGTCTCTCTGCTTGATTTCTCCATCCTATTTAGCCGCAAAACGATGCAATACTACATATTGCAGGTCCATGTTGTGTGGCAACTAGAAATACAATTACCCCAGCGACTACAACGAGACCACCAATCATAAGTAGATGTGTCTTTTCCAGACTCGAATCTAGTCATAATTTTTAACATATTAGTGCCCGACTTTAGTATCGTAGAAAAAGTATAAAGCAAGTATGTTTCTTCTGCAATTGTTTGCAATCTTTTCACACTCTTCACCTTGCAAGTTATATAATAGTAATATCATTCAGACCTATCTGCTTGGAATATAAATGAATCCCATAGGACTGTATGCTCTGCCAATTAGAGGTAGGAAATATTGAAATATAGACTTAATATGGAGTCATCCCTTGGTAAGAAGACTCTTCTAAAATAAATGACTAGCTATAAATAATATGACTCAGCTATGGAAACTTGACATTCTAACTGAGTGCCACTAGAAGAGCTCCAGACATAGTACGGCTGGGTACTAAGCTATACTTCAATCGTAGATCGTCACTTATTTAACTTAGATCGCATGATCTTGTTTGGAAAGAAGTCTCCCATTAATTAGTACGTGAGTATTTGATGGTTCTGTTTGCTTAGAAGCCATGACAATTTGCAGCTTGTGATTGGCAGTTAAAAGAGTTTATCAAAAAAAATGCAAACGTGAATTATACAGTACCTACCAGTATAGAATATGGTATTGGTCAATCTCATTGAAAGCTGGATCCCAATAAGGTTAATGACACGTTATTAACCTTTCACAGATAATCACAGATGCATCAGATGTTTAGGATATCTATGAGTTCCAAAAAATTTACGTAGTTCCATCCACTTTTGTTCATTACATTTGCTACAAAGATGGTTGCCATCATATTTATGGCAAGAGCATTTACACCCCATTCTTGGTATTAATATTACTCTATAGTTAATAATGTTACTAGAGTTAAGGCGCGAAACAATACACAAGATGATCAGGGTGCCAAACCAAATCTGGTATTTGTCTGCAGGTCAATTATGAAAGGGAAGAGGATATCTAAGACTGTTATACACATTATTATAGTATGTT
>JAICVW010000064.1 GCA_025935105.1 Nitrososphaeraceae archaeon | reverse complement strand
TGCAGTCTCTAATTCTGATTCTTCTTCCTTATATTTTGGATTTAATATTGATATTAGTATAGACATAAATTATTATTAGAATTAGACTATACTTCAACTGCATAATTATTTTTGTAAGGATAAGGTTGCTATTTTATGTCATTAAATAGCACTATGCATTTACTAGATGGCTAAAACTCTTGTAATGTATAGGTTGCAGGTAACATGAATTTAAACTATAGTCATTCATCCCAATCCCTTTTCAGCATTGCTAAATTTGATTTTCTGATATATCCACACAACTGCAATTTCAGTAAGTTACGGTAGTATTTAGCGGCGCTACACTTTTCATGATATTAAATTGCAATTTCAGTAAGTTACGGTAGTATTTAGCGGCGCTACACTTCTCTTCATGATATTAAATTGCCCCTTCGTAACCCTTCCAAAATTTAATTAATTGTTATTCAGGTTTAATGGAACCCATTGTAACCCTTCAAACCTTCCATGACAATAGTTTAGCTTAGCACTAGGATGACCTGATTTACCACTTTGTAATGTTAAATTCCTGATCTTATTGATATAGTATTGTTTCCGCTCTGATCACTACCCTGAGTTTCGATGCCCTGTTTTGAGATAGTAACGACGATACTTTTTCAAAACTTTTAGAAATTCGAGCTCATTTCATGAGAAATGGTGTACTTAGTGCCTTGTTCGCCGTTTTGCATCCATTATATATCATGTGGGAACGCGATCATGCTAGGAGCGCTTATCGCAGAATTAAAGGGTAATAACATGGGTATACAGTTCATAGATGTTGCAGGAACGATAGAAATAAGCATATCATTAAGTGGGAACATGAAGGGCACACCGGTTAATGAATTTGCAACATATGTGAACAGAGGAGGAATCAAACCGGCAGAATTATTCTATGGTAATGGACAAGGAATAGTGACGACAGGAGAATCAGAAGTGGCAACATTTACTGGAAAAAGTTTTGGAAGGGTTCATCCCTCAGGAAACATTAAAGTGGCGCACATCAATTTTCTATCAAACAACTTCAACCGGCAAACTGGCTTGTAGGAGTTTCTGAGAATCAAGTAGATCCTGAAGGAAATGCTGTCGATAAGCAATGGGAATGGAAATAAGCACTCTTCTCCTCCAACACTTAACCATTCTTTTAACCTGCCCAATTGATAGATGGACATAGTATAAACTAATTTTAAGATTTATTGAGTTACTAGTTACTGTCATCCTCAATTAGGAGTAAGCACCATTTTCTTCGATTCTATAACAGCATCCGGCGCCCCTGTTGCAATCTCGTGCAAAATGATGAAGATGATGCGAGACCTTATAAGAGAAAAACTTGAGCACTTTCTTTTCAGAGAAGTGTTGGGAATGGAAGTTGTAGGTATCTAATTCCCACTTTGGTAAGTTACACGATCGTATGGTCGCGCTCTGTACACCCACAAGATCCTAAGCATACGCTGTATGTCTCCTCTTTACAAGGGATGCAAATAGTTTTAGAGTATCTTGATGTCCCTCCTTCATGGTATTGGTTACCCACAAATTTCCTCCTTTTGTGATCGTTTGCGACAAATTATATAAGAATTCGATAATCTATTTAATAGTATGTAGTGCAAAATATACGATACGTATTGTCGGAGACGATTTTCCGATATCTGTAAACAAGTCGTAGAATCAGATAGTTGATTCATTTTGCTGGTATTGCAAATCAAATGGGCAAACTCATTACTAGTACTTATCAACAAGGAGTAATCCCCCTCCTGGATGAAGAAGAGATATCACAGTACGCTTTAAGGGCCGTAGTGCGCGCGACAACTCATGAAGATTTCGAAAAAAATTTAGGAAAACTACGATATTCAGTAGTGAATTATGAGAGATTAGTTCGGGCAATAATTCCTATTCCACGTATTGAAGACAAAAACACATTCTTCTTGCTGATGACCCTAAATATCGATTCAGAGCCTAAAACTATCATTGAGAGAAAGGTGTTACCAATCATAGGACAGAACAGTGTTAGTATTCGTAGAATAGAACAAAGAGATGCTTAACCAGTGCTATGTTCAAGAAATGGACCAAACATTAAGATCATCGTCATTAGTGACAAACGCGTGCTAATTAATATCCTGGCAAGTGCAGATTTCGACGGTGATACTAAATGAATCTAAACTAAATTCCAGTACTACCTGATTTCTTTAATTCTATGGTCACTTTATCCCCAAATTTAATTTCCATATCATCGTATTCTCTCATACTCATTTTGAAGATCGGAGAATCAGTAAGAAAACCTTCACCACCAATTGGCCATTGTATTTGGTAAGTTCTTCATCAAATCCTTGCTAAAGTAATGTTGTCTTATTGGGACCAAACTGACATCCCGGCGGTGTTTTGTCTGTACCCGCATCAAAATTACCAGAATATGGATAGGTAACGTGCGCAGACTGGGAGTCATCTTGAGATGCTTTAATTCTTGATACGATGTAATCCAACTTCAGTTGACTCTCTTCTTACTCGATCTTTTTTGGTACAATCCCTACATAGGCACAACGAAATCGCCAACGTTGAACCGGTGACGGGTTAGGTTATGGGGTTTTTTCCTATATAGAATTCGCATTAACTTATTTATCAATTAGTTTTTTGTGAGAATTAGGAGATGACATCACTTGATGGTTGGGCCCAACAGGTGTATTGGTAACTTAAAGAATTACACAACAATTACTCAACAGTTATAAACAAACAAACAGCCACTTGTCCTAATTCATTGAAATCCCGAGAGAAAGGCGGGTTTGCAATATGTGATCCTCGCTGAAAGTGTTGATTGAGGCGAATTAGACATCTTCTTAACGATTGTTTGAAGTTGTGATACGCTAGAAATCATTTGGCTGAGCCAGCCAGTTGCATCATTGTGGTTTGTATTTAATTGTTGATTGTTTTCTTGCAATGTATTTTGTGAATTTGATTTGGTGATTTGGTAAAATTCTGTTGGTGTTGTATAGATTGAGCATAATAAATTGTCTTGAGTTGTAGTAGTCTTATGGGGGCAGAGTTAGAGATTTGGATAAGTTCTCCTTTGCCAACAATCTAAACAATATTCACCCTCCACTTGAAAAATATCAGCAGATTTATCATTGCAAACATTGCATATAGAACCACTAATATCAGAATCCTCGTTCTCACATGTAGTACAGCTAGAAGGAGAAATCATGACATTAACACTCCGAAACAGGATCATAAACCTTATGAATATAGATATATTGACACCATGTAGTTTTTCGTTCACAATATCCTTCTTATACAATATAGAAAAATGTAGCATTAAGTAATTCGATTCAGTTAGACGAGTGTTGGTTGATGGTGTTTCCCCGTAGTATCATCTTTATGTGCGCCGCTTCTCAGAGCTCAGAGCGGGGTTTCCATCAACCGCTAACGAAATTAACACAAGAGTCATGGGGCGGCCATCTCGAGGTCGTTGTGATTAGATTGGGTTTATTAGTGTCATTAACGTCCACACCTTTGTTTAATCGTGCTGAAGACCAATCGTACTTGAGCTGGGTATCGGTATTTCCTCAGACGCCTTCAATCTTATTTCGCTAATTCTATCACACATGTCACAGTGTTGTGGACATTCCTTGTGGATACACACATTCTTCATACAATTACAACCAAAACACCAAATTTGTTTAGACGATTGAGACAAATTGTCTCATATTAAACTGGGATGGATATTAACTAAATGAGATTAGAAATCTGAGCGGGGGGCCATGTTATTTTACACTTGAAATTACCTTTGACGCCCGCGTTCCAACAAGATAACACCTCGAACAACCATTTGTAAGAAAATGATAATAGAAACAACTGTCTGTTTTCATTGTAGAAGGCCAATCGGTATTATTTAATTGTGGTTTGAAAACACTTTGATAATTCTGGTATTATAAATACAGATATAGAAACTACTTATTGCTTAATCATCAATATAGAAAATGCCTTATCTGTTAGCTCTAAGGTGAATAGTTAACAAATAAATTTGACCTCCAACGGCGAGGAATGTCAGATCTCGGGCATTTCATCAAATCCATACGATCAATCCAGCAATCTGGTTTAATGGTTGTAATGTCGCAGGGATAAGTTCTAAGCAGAAAGAAGAAGAAAGAAAACTAAAGTGGTTAATTGATGGTCTCTACTATTGGACTGAAGATTGGCCTCATATCTGTTCTGTATTTCAAATGCTGGGCGCTGAATTTGATGACGAAGCCCTAGAAAAGTATGGAAACGGAAAAACAGAATATAAACCCCACATTATGGTATGGAAGAGAGACTTTTCACCAAACTGCATCAAATTGCTTAAATAAATTTGTATTTTCGTGTTACGGGAAATTCACATTCTGCTAGTGAGTTGTTGGGATCTCTATCCTTTTAGAAAGTCGTGGAGTGGTGTGATTATTTGTAGATATTTAATACGTAACATTATTGAATCCAATATCAACAGGCAAGAATTATTGGGCTTCGAAAAAGACTATCAGCTATCAACAAGTATGCAGAATATTCGGGCTCAGAAAATCTTATACTCCCTTTGTAGAAATTGCAGGATGGTTAAGAAAAATAAAGAGTCGACCGACTTAACTAACACATATTAGTTGAACACATTTTCAAGGCACCGTGGATTGAGTCTTCACAATATGGGATAGGAGAATCTTTATTTCCTTCTTGTTCATGTTCCTGGGGGTGTCCAGATATGTTATATCCGGATCTCCTGTTTATATTATATAGCTGTACCCTCTTAGCCGATATCTATTCCTTGTGCATGGGACATTGTCCAGATTTTGTCAAAAATAAGCATAAATCCATCCAGTACGATACTAAATGGTTTTATATCAATTCAAGATCTGATTCCAGAGAAGTTTCCAAAATTGGCACAATTAGATATCTGTCGTATACTACGCGTGATTTCCGACGACAAAGCTCTTGCCCTTTTTAACACCATCGCCGTAGCAACTGATAGTGTTACGATTGCAATTAGTAGATTGAAACTGACAAGAAAACAATACTATTCAAGGATGTCAGCTATGATACATGCAGATCTTATAACAAGAAAAAGAGGAAGATATTACCTTACCGCATTTGGAAAAGTAGTTTACGAAGCACAAATGCTGATTGGTAGGGCACAACAAAATTATTGGAAACTTAAAGCAATTGATACCATTGAATCTTCTAATGATGCGTTAACGCCCGAACAAAGGAATAGATTCATCGACACTTTAATAGTAGACAACGATTTGAAGAAAATACTCCTTAGTGGCAAAGAAAACAATCAAGAGTTGATAATATTACCACAAACCTTCCACCAAGTATAACATAGATTGCTACTAATTCAACCACATCAGAGTGAATCGTATTTCTTTTTAATGCGAAAGTTTCCTCGGCGGTTATGCGTGCATTGTTGGTGTTATACCTAGTCAAATAGCAGCTCGGTATGGTCTACATTAGAAGCAAGCAGCTATGATAAGTTTTATTAGTGTGAATTAGTTGTCTGTCGAATTCAAACCACGTGTAAATGGATCAAACAACGTAGAGAGTATTGGAGGCGTAGCAACCAGCAGCAGCTCAGCTTACGGTGGACCAGGTGGGCGCTCCAATGGTATCCTACCTCCTCTCCTAGCAGCAATTCAGGTAATTCAGCTAACGGCAATCGCGGTAACGGCAGCATAGCAGTATCGGGTTCAGCGAATCAGGAAGTGGCGGTAATGAGACTGCTTTTAAGAGCGGTACTAAATGGACCCGTAATGGCGGTAACCGCGGCGTAATGGTGCAAATGGCGGCATATCTGTAAATGGTAACCTACCTGCAGGTTGTAAAATAGCACTGAATGGCAAATGTTACATCAAATAAGTCTGTATTGTCAAAGTGCTAACCCAGTATCCCTTTTTCTATAGGTGAAGGACAGTTGTAGACTGTAACATTCATCCGGGTTGCAATGCAATGTTTCTATGTGCCTGGAAGGCGATATTTAGAAGGCCAATTAATGTTGTGTTCCCTACAGCACCCTCTTGATGTGAGCCTTGTCCTACTGGCAGAGTTTCCGGTCAACCATGACTGATGTATGCCTGCTTCTATCTTTACGTCATATTCTGTAGAACATGTTCTTCTAGCTCTAGAATAAAGGCATACTTGATCCACATTTAGCATTAAATGACCTATCACATTTTAACAATCCCTGCGTCTTGCTGCCGCGAGGATAATGTAGCAAACAGTGGAAACAATTTGCTCTCTTCAATGATGCTTCTCCTAAAAACCTTATAATCGGTAAATGTAATCAAAACGTCATAGTTCTTTTCAATGCAATAGATAGTGATACTTAACATAAAAAGACGAGGGCATGCATTGCGAGGAACATATTTTGAGACATTCAGAAACCTGAAATAGATCGGAACTGAGTGCCTTCCTTGATGTCCATCTCCTTAACATGGCCGAGAATAAGAGAAAGGAAGGTCTATTCTTAAAATCAAATTATGTTACATTTTACTGCTCGCCAGATGATCCTACAAGCTGCTTCTTTTAGTGGTCTGAAAATGACAGACAGATATCAAAATAATAAATTTTTATGGGATAAGCACAAATACTCTAAAAGCAGCGTAAGAAAAAACACAAATACTCTAGTGCACAATCAAGAATATTTCATCTAAATTCTCTTTGGTTGACTTGCCTAGGAGAAATTCAGAAACATATGCATTATTTTCCTTTTTCTCTATTGTAATTGCTTTTCGAGCGAAGGAATTGTTCTATCTATTAGTGTGACGACGATCTTGATTGTTACAGATAGTGTAAATGGTGAAGACTATTGGATAATCAATTGATTGTTTCTGCCACTTTTCCTTTTCAATCCTTTCTATCTTGAAATGGCATGAGCAACAATAATTAGATTTAATACAAGTATGTGGAGTTCTTGTTGCACTCTATACACTCTTTGTATTGCGTATTGATACCATAAGAGGTAAGATACTCGTGCACGGTTTCAATATAGCCAGCAGAATAAGCGTAAAAGTCTGGAGTGTCTCGAGGGGGGAGGGTACGATGAAAATTTGACCTTAAAAGGAAAAATGTCTCTACTACAATATGTAATTGCATTTCAGAGTAAAATATTACATTAATATAATTTACTTATGGGCATTTTCCCCACTTGTCGTATTTAATATTACAAGAATGTGATTCCGGTTAGAATTGTAGGATGGCATGACAGGATGAATAGTATCTTGGATGAACTATAAGGATAAGAAAATTTGAATTTTTAAAAAGGTGATACATTCTTTCAGGCTCCCCTACAGTGAGTAATCCTTAAATCGTCAAGTAAGTGAGATAAATAAAGAACCAATGGACAAAGTTTTCATATTTAAAGTAGTGTTTAGAGTAGGACCGCTGGAAAAGGAGGAATAGAAAAAATGTCTACCCCGTGGGGAATAGAAGGAGATTATTTTGAAGGATGCAACTGTGATCTGGTATGTCCATGTACTATTGCCGAGGACCCTGACGAGGGCAATTGCTATGTCACTACCGCTTGGCATATTCAAAAGGGCAATTATGGAGATATTGGACTTGAAGGACTGAACGTTGTAGCCATGTTCAATGCGCCAGGTAACATGTTGAAAGGACCGAAATGGAAGGGAGCGTTATATATTGACCAGAAAGCGAGTCCTCAGCAGAATGACGCATTGGCAAAAATCTATTCTGGCCAGGCTGGAGGCTTTTTTGCTGTAGTTACAAATCTCGTAGGAGAGATATTGGGCATAAAATCTGTGCCAATTGAATTCAATATTAATGGAAAACGTAGATCGTTGAGAGTGAAAGATTCATTAGATCTCGAGATAGAAGGAGTCAATGGAGCAGATGCTCATAGGGACGTCCTTCTGGTCAATCCTTCATTTTCTGCTGTACCCGGTTCAGATCTTGTAATCGCACGTTCAACCAAATACAATTATAATGACTATGGTATTGAATTTAGCAACTCTGGGAAGAACGGTTTCTACTGCAAATTCAGGTACTCTTCATAATTGCTACCTGAATAGTAGCGCAGAATCCTTCGCGTTAGAAGTCTGGCTAGTTGTTAGATCGACGCTGAACGTTTTTGTTATGTATTAGTGATGTACCCGTCGCTTTTTCTCTCTTTCTCTTGAGTTGATAAAAATCATGGACAGAGTCAAGATGGTTATTCTAATTTCAATAATATCAATAGCAGCAATTTCTTGGCTACTGTCTAGACAGCAGCCTGATATGATGAGTGTCATGATGTACTACGACCCTATCGCAATTTCGTTATTTACTATTAGTTGGACAATTGGAATGGTCGCAATGATGTTCCCTGCAATAACCCCGATGGTCTTACTGTACAACAAACTGATAAACCATAGTAACAGTGGTAGTGGCAGTAGTAGTGGTAGCACCAGTGATGAAGCTGTACGCATGGGTGTGAACTCTTCACAGTCCTCGACATTCTCTGAACACAATAATGATACTGCCAGGCCAGAGAAGAGATTATCATTATCATCACTTTCAGCTTTCACGAATTCCGTTATTATAATCTTCTTTGTGGGGTCATATCTTTTGGTTTGGGCCGTGACAGGAATCGTGCTACTTTTGGCATGGTCAATTCCAGTAAACTATTTTTTCATACATTTTGGAAGCGGACAACAACTCCAAATAGTGTACGGAATAGTCTTGGCTGCATCCGGAGTTTACCAGTTTAGCTCATTGAAAACCAAATGTCTAGGATATTGTGAATCCCCATTGAGTTTCTTTATGAGAAGATGGAGTAGTGGAACAATAGGCGCAATAAAGATGGGGACGTATCATGGTCTGTACTGCCTTGGCTGCTGCTGGCCATACTTTCTAATTATGATAGCCTTAGGCTGGATGAATTTGCTATGGATGGCATTATTTGCAGGCGTCATATTTGGAGAAAAGATCTGGTCTAAAGGTATTAGAATTGCTAGAGGGGTCGGAGTTGGCCTCGTAATAGTCGGACTGATGGCCGTATTTGGATTGATAATAATAACACCAACTGGTCTAAGTATTAGTAACAGTCATAATAATATCAATAATAATAATAATAATGCGAACAGTCACACTAGTATGCCGATGCATATGAATAGAATGAACACGGATATGAAGATGCGTAATAACCAGAATATATCTTCCCCCGCTGAACTTGCCGCACCAATGAAAATGACAGGTATGGGCAGCGGGATGTAAATAAACCACTAAAGGAATGGATATGATATGATAAATGCCCACTACTCGCCAAATTTTATATGAATCATGATCCTTTTTTTATTTAATATGGAGTTGCATTATCTCT
>JAICVW010000394.1 GCA_025935105.1 Nitrososphaeraceae archaeon | reverse complement strand
TGCGCTTGGCCCTATTTCATGTACAGTTTTGAACATCCGACTCAGCATGTCCTCAGCTACAGCGAATTCTTTGTCTATCTCTTCAAAAATACTATGTCCAAATCTTGTACCCCAAATATCTATCAAGTTATTTATTCACCTTACATAATGTAATACACGTTACATTATATATATTTTTCTTGCGTCAAAACACTACCTGACGTAATTAATAGCATTTTATGAGCTGTTTTGCTTGCTATCAGAATCAAAAAGCTAAGGTCATCAAAATAATTCAAAATTTAAGCATAAGCCAAGTCTAAAAATCAGCTTTGCCGATTTAATTAAAATAATTGAGTTTAAGACTTATGAAGTAGTGAATACAACAATTTTATACCGTATACTACAATATACTTATACCATAGATATAACAATTCACATGAATATCTTTAGCGAAATAAATAATTACGTCTGTTTTCTCCTTAATGTTTCTTGTCTAGCTCAATCTTTGCCTTTACAATGGCGAGGGTTAGCATCCATAGTATCCACTGACTATTTACTAAATGCCATTCGGATCGAAGACTACTAATCCACAAAAAAACTGATTACACGACAGGCAGAATTTAAGTAGGATTATGGAGAAATTCAAATTATCCTACCATATGTTTTCTAGCCAACAGTGGTTGCGAGTCGGCCTCATACTGAAAACAACATTAGCACAGAACAGATAGGGTTAACTTAGATGTTACTTGCAATACTGAACTTCAAAATATGAAAACAAAAAGGTATTGGAGCTGCTCCATTGTACATTTAAAAAATTCTGCACTCATAGAAGAGAACGTATGCATCATGTTATGATGCGGTCCATTCAGGAAGCCTTGTCATGATTACTTTTTGATACGGTCTAAAGGTCTCCGAGGTAATAGCCATTACCGTATCTACTGTGCTAGTAGCAGAAATCGTTGTTTCTTGAATCGCTCTGGCGGTATCACCAATAACACTTCCTTCTTTAAGATCTCTCGCGGTGTCACGAATTTCCCTGGCTGTATCACGAGCAGCTATTGATGCCTCGCGAACTGCTAAACTCAAATCGCCTATTGCTCCACTCTTATGAAGAATTTGTACCGTTCTAGTCATTTTCAATGAACCTTCTTGTATACTTCTTGCTAAAGTCTTTATTGACTCGGCAATCTGCTCAGGGTTTGCCTTGAAAGAGGAGACATTATTATAGGTAGGTCTATTTTTAATTGAGCCGCCGCTGTCCATACTCATAACCAAAATATACACCTCGCTATTATAAGTGATATTGTTAAGATTTAACTTAGCTTGTGAAGGTAATATTTCGATTAATTCTAGAGAATATGCACTCTACTTGAAAACATATGCTATTTAGTGTATTTGGGTATATTTTGAGGGAACTCTAGTGTTGTTAGAGCCGGCCAGAGTTGCATATTGCATGTACTTACTATTGAACACCTAATGAAACGGAAGGTGAAAGGGTATCTTGATAAATGGAATGTGAATGTGAGGAATTGGTATGATAGGCGAAGGAGAGTTTGAATGCTCACCTATAGACGGATTTGGGAAATGCGTAGTTTCAGTAGTAGACGATGTTATGGGGACGACTACAAAGGTTTTTGATGAAGTGGTGTTCTCATATCCCGGCGCTGATACATCCAGAGCCGTTTTGTACTTTCCAGATGCATCGTTCTGGCTTACTGTCCAAGAATAGGATGACTTTCCAGTACTGTCAGTAGTTCCCTCGAGCTTCTTAAACGATCCCCCTGATGGGTTTATAATACTTCCAAGAACTGTTGCTCCCGATACAGCGGAACTCGAATTTGCGTTAGTTACCTTAACCGACACTGTCTGTTCGTCACCAGGCTGAACTGATCTTTTGGAAAAATGCACTGAAACTGACAATATCTTGTCGCCAGTGTTGCCACTTACAGACTTATTCATGGATCCACTTCCGCTTCCACTTCCACTCGTGCTAGTCAGATTACTCCTTGTTTCAGTATTAGTATTAACAGTCGCATTATTGCTTCCATTATCACTTATGCTTGCAGCACGCTGACTGGCGGAAGCATTCTGAGGGGTTGAAGATCCAATTGAGGCATTCTTTAGGAGTGCAGCGGCTGAGATCGCTTGTTGCTTGCCAGGGATTGCAGATTGAGACACCGAGAAAGGCACTCCAGTAACGTTAACACTGTTATGTGTAACAAGGTTAGGATCGTTGGTACACAAAAATTTAGCAGTAATTTTATTTTGTCCCTGCGTAATGTTTGTATAGGCAGGTGTCAGGACAAAGCTCCATTTTGAATAATCTTTTTCCCCTCCAACACCATTTCCGGTAGCATTGTGATAAGGTTTGACGCCGTTGAAAATTACGGAAACGGAGCAATCCTTAGTTGTGTTATCATTAGATGTACCTGATATGGTCAAGTCTTTGCCGATCGTTACTTGTTGACCTTTACCTGGTGATGTAATCTTGATAATATGTTCTCTTCCTTGGCTTGGGGAACTATCATGGGTTAAGTGAGTAATAGATGTTTGACCATATGATATGGATATAGCAATCGGCGTAAATAGTATGACTAGTGCTACGATACTAGCTAAAATATACGATCGGTTAAATGTTAACCTACATTCCATATAGGGTAAGAAAATCTTAAAGGATAAAAATAAATTGAATACTTGACATAGAACAAATTTCCATTTCTAATCACTAAATACCTGACAAAGAGTAGATAGAAGCAATTAAAAGATAGATTGAGTAGTTGATTTTGCTTTGTATTGGAACAATAACATACACCCTTTCGAAGGCCTGTTGCCTGACCTAGATGAGAAGGAGGCCATTTCTCGAGAAGCCATATAGCTGGTTGGCTTGAAAGGAATAGTATAAAAATCGTTTTCACATTCATGGTATCAAATTCGGTTTCAGTAAACTAATCGATAAACTCGAGATACAGATTGGGGTAACATGATTTCTGACTGCAGTTAAACAGGCTAAACTATCAAAAGGGAGTGTGTGTTTTGAGGCAGATAATATTAAACCTCAGGAATAGAAGCGAGATCTTCAAATTAGAATACCTCTACATTCGCATTGGTATCTGCTCATTACAATCGTATTACTTTTGTGCGTTCTATGAAATATTATCGATTATATTGGTGTAAGTGTACCTGATGCTAGAGTGGGGTCAAAATTATCTCATCTTAGGAGCGTTAATGTCTGCGGCCTTGTAATATTGCTATTTATATGTTTATTCCTCGCCAGTCCTGGTAGTTATAACAATACTTCCCTTATAACAAGGGCTTCCGCACACTTAACACATCTGCCTCATTATAATGGATATGGCGCAGCAGTTGGAAAATATTATGTATACGATGCGCTAGATCCCGAGTTCACACCACCTCAAGAGCCCACGCAGATAACGTTTAGTGTTCAAGATTACAACGGCAATGATGTCTACAATATTTATACGATGGTGGAAATATATCAAGAGAGTAATGGCCAGCGAGTAAAGGCGTTCCCCTGGACCAAACAAGATGTTGGCGACTTTTCTCTTTTCTATACCTTTCCTAAAGTTGGCAATTACGATATCGTTCTTAGCATTGCTAATGATAACGGAGGCAGTCATGTAGGCGTGGATTCTCCTAGAAGTATTCTAGAAGGGAACCTGAATTGTAATTGTGATAGAGGTGTATTCAGCGCCTCAATAACAAAGACTTTTGGGGATATTTACTATGGAGCGATCTTTGCAGGTATTCTTGGAGGTCTTGCTGTCTTTGGATCTATTGCAACCATTACTTACAGGAATCGCAAAAAGCGAGAAAATGAACTAAGAGGTACACCAGAAAATGCC
>JAICVW010000289.1 GCA_025935105.1 Nitrososphaeraceae archaeon | reverse complement strand
AGTCAGAAGTAGCGTGGAAAGATTCTTTGGATGGCTCAAGAGTTTCAGAAGAATCCAGACACGATATGAAAGACTAGCATCACTCTATTTAGGATTCATTCAACTTGGCTGCATAATGATCCTAATGAGACTTTTCAGATGAGTTCTATCTCTAAACTGAATAGATGATGAAAAATACATCTTCATCACCTAAACTGGCAGTTAAGATAGTCCTTGAAGCAGTTACGAGTGAAACTCCCAATCTTAGGTATCTATCGGGAAAGGATGTGGAAACATGGTTGGATGTTAAAAGAAACATGTCCGACATAAATAATACTATAAAAGTTGATGATATGAATAGGCACGGCAAAGCTAATTAACAAAATAAGCATGTTAAGTAGGGTAAAACATAAACACACTAAGTTAATCGGGGTAAGTAAGGAGAGCTCACATGACAAGATTATGATAAGGGTGTTCCGCAAAAATACGATAAAAGGTGATACCGATCGTCATTATTATGATACGTTCGAAGTACCAGTGAAACGCTGGACTACAGTACTTGATGCTCTTTTGTATGTAAAAGAGCATCTTGATCCAAGCATAGCTATAAGATATTCCTGTAGAATGGCATCGTGTGGCTCTTGTGGAATGAAGGTCAATGGAATGCCAAGGCTTGCTTGCTTTACAAGGGTTTCAGAATTGGAAGGGGATAAGATTACCTGTACACCTCTATCAAACTTCCCACACATTAGGGATCTAGTAACAGATTTTTTTTATTTTTTTGAACATCATAAAAATATGAAGCCATACATACTTAGTGAATATGCTGACATAAAACAAGGAGGAGCTGAAGTAATACCTAGCAATGAGTCAGACGATGTCAATACTAAGTTACTTGGAGAATTTAAGCAAACTCCAGAAGATGTTGAAAGATATTCACAATTTTCTTATTGTATAAAATGTGGTTTATGTTACTCAGCATGCCCAACAGCTGGAGAAGATCTGAAATATCCTGGCCCTCAAGCTCTTGCACAAATGTATAGATATGTTGCTGACACTAGAGATAGTGCTCTCGATGAAAGATTAGATATTGTGGATAATCGACATGGAGTATGGAGATGTCATTTTCCTGCATCTTGTAGTGTTGTCTGTCCTAAAGGTGTTGATCCAGCGCTAGGAATACAGCTACTGAAATCATATCTTTTGGGAAAGTCGAAAAGAAAAGAAAAGAAGATAGCTGAATTATTTGATAGATAAATCAGAAACTTAGCTCACTTAACCAGCAAAACCAACCAACCAACCTAACTGACATCTAACAATTTCTTCAATGCAGTAACATGGCTGTATAAAACATTGCAGACAGATACCTTATCTAACAAGTTCCATTGCTCTATAGAAATAATGTCTAATAGAATGTATTTTATGCATGGAGTAGTGTTACCATTGTACCGGCGAAGAAAAGTAAAATGGTAACTACATTTACAGAAGAAACATCGTCAAAATCACGGCGTACTAATTCACAGCCGACGACAAGAAGAATGGAAGTGCGGCGACACTACAAGATATCCAATCGGCAACAATCTAACCATCAATCGGTGCTTGATAATGAAATAATCCTTAGAAAAACAGAGCTAGCAGCCACCGGATTGCCTGAATACGTTTCTAGGCAGTTGACAGGTCTGTTTCAATTATCGCCGGAAAATGCTCTGAATATTGTAGATTTCGTTCTAACACAGAAGACAGAAATCAACATTTCTGATACATACAGACTCAATACAATATCAACTTTAGTTCTTCTTTCAAAGTTCCTGAGCCATAAGGCTTTCAGAGATATGAAACGAGAGGATATACTTGTCTATCTGGATAGCCTCAGAAGGCAAGAAGCATCTGATCCATTGCATAAATGGATTGGAACATATAATGAAAAACGTCACCGACTTGTCAAGTTCTTTAGATGGCTATACAATCCCAATAAAATACCTTCAGCAAGACAAACACCAGAATTTATGAAACAAATCCCCTCTCTGAAGAGAAAGGAACAATCAATATACAGACCGACGGACTTGTGGACAAATGAAGATGATCTCCTATTTTTAAAATACTGTCCTAGTAAACGTGATAAGTGTTATCATGCAGTATCGAGAGATGCCTCTGCTAGACCTCATGAAATACTAGGTGTAAAACTTAGATCAGTAGTCTTTAAGGTTACAGCCGATAACAAACAGTATGCTGAAGTTCTTATAAATGGTAAAACAGGGAGCAGATCAATACCATTATTTGATTCAATTCCCCACATAAAGGATTGGATAAGCTCTCATCCCCAGCCCGGAAATTCTAATGCTCTTCTATTTCCCTCTCTTAGTCATAGATCATTTGGTAGAAAATTGACTAGCAGCGCTATCGGCAGTACATATAGAAGATACAAAATGCAATTCTTTCCACAGTTATTAGAGGACCCAAATGTTGCTCCTGAAGACAAAAACAAAATAAGTGAATTGCTAAAAAAACCTTGGAACCCATATATTCAAAGCGCATTAAACTCTCGGAATACAAAGGATTAGATTCCTACTGTAAAATTCCTTTCCTTAAGTCCTCGAATCCATGTACAAAAACGATGTTATAGTGTGGCCAGTGGTTCCCGCAACGATATCACTCCTAAAAAAGGATTCAACTTTAATAGCAGAATTCGAAAGTTTAAACCTTTTGGATAGCGGAGACTAGAAATGTGATGGATTGCATTCTGTCTGAATTCAAGTGTAAATACAAATCTAACAACATCAGCCATAAAAAATATCAAAAATAGAGTAATTTAGTCTATAATTCACGTATAAAAATCATATTTGAAAGATTATTTAATCTTTAGGTTCTAAAACAACTCTAAAAGCTGGGTTTTTTTATTTTAGCATCCAAATGACATAGGTACTATGAGGAAAGTCCTTAGTCATACTATGTTGATATGAACCCCGTAGGTAACCCCAGTTTTACTGTTGACATAGCTCCAGATATCTGCACCAACATTCAATATTTCAAATGCTGACTTTTGCTTTTCATCCAACGCGTCATATACTAACTGGCCAATGACAAATCGATTGGGTTTTGCTAATCCAGTCATTTTTACTGCAATACTTAAGGTATAACCTATGATTTCATAATGTGCCTTTTTGGTTATTTGTTTATTTTTGCTGTTGATGTCAAATGTTTGTACAATATCCCAACCATATTGCAATACTGCATTCTGGTCACCAATGTCTATGCCAATACGAATACTCATCTCAGGATAGCCATTTTGATCAAGAATTGGGTTTAAACCTTGTTTAACTATCTTAATCATAGATCTTGCACAATTTATTGCATTTACACAAGGCAAATACATGTCATCTATCGCGCCTACAGTGAAGAATGCCAAAATTGCGTCTCCAATATACTTCAAAATATATCCTCCGTATTCTTCTATTAGTAGCGACATTTCTTGAGTAAATGCCTGAATTATAGCCGAAAGTGTGTCAACCGGTAGTGTCATCAATAGCTTGGTTGAGTCTACAAGATCAATATGCAAGATAACAAGGGTAACTTTGGATTTAGCATATTTTTGTAAAATCTTATTCGTTTCTTCCATCGAAATTTCAAACTTTAGCTCTGACTTTATGGCCTCCCACAAATTATTCTGTGCACGTCTGATAGCCAGGTCAACGTTAACGACGGCATCAAGATAAAATAAACCCAAAGAGGAATCAGGGGATGACAAACTAAGTGATAGCTTTTCTTGTTCCTTCTTCTCTTCCTCGATAATGTTTTCAACTTCTTCTTTGCTAATGTCTAGCTGAAAGGAGATTATTTCTGTCGGAATTGTTGAATTGTACAAGTTCAATATAGTCTGTCGTTGAAAGTTCTTTGTAATAAAGTCCCTACTAGTCATCTCTTTTAACCAATATGCAAATCAACATCAGCTATTCTGCCTATCTATACAAACTTCACTGATATAAACAGGCATTATTTATTAACATTCTAGTTGTGAGTAAGATCATCCGATCATGCCCTAATTTATTTGGCTTAGTAGATGTCGCATTTACGCACCTAGGTAACAATTTCACACAGACATGGGTTACACTTATGCCAGGAAGTCTATTTCATATAGAAATAGAAAGAAAGTTCAATCTAATACATGAACATGAATGGACTGGTAACTCGCGTAACGCTTCTGAGTTATGCACTTAACTTAGCTATAAAACAAGAGCAGGATAACCTAATTCAATATTTTAAAAATTGTTGAAGGTTATATTACTCAGGCGGGAGAATGTTCGTTACCGCTGTGCTCTGGTCTGTAATGAGTACTGAGTTCTTAGTACCAGTAAAGACTATACCGCAAAACTTGCAGCTGAATTTATCTGTTTATGGCGTCTTAGTACCAGGAGAGGAGACTGTGGACATTTGAAAGGATAATTAATTTAATTAGATGTAGTACTTACACACATGGGTAACAGT
The DNA here is from genome assembly GCA_025935105.1 of Nitrososphaeraceae archaeon. Taxonomy (GTDB): domain Archaea; phylum Thermoproteota; class Nitrososphaeria; order Nitrososphaerales; family Nitrososphaeraceae; genus Nitrosopolaris. Next base: position 277 of record JAICVW010000289.1, on the reverse strand, counting down.
TTTAGATACTGACATAGGTTACAGTTTTCTGCTTGTTTTTATTCTTGTTATGACATCTATTGAATGTTTGTAGAAACATTTCAGATGGTGTCAGTCCGTTTATCCCACCATGTTCCCTCTTGTCGTTGTATGCCTTGACAAACAGGTCATATTTTATCTTCCCATCTTCTATACTGGATATGTCTTCAACCGCTAGGAACTCATTCTTGACTATTTTGTTATATGCTTCTATCTTTCCTTGCAGCTGTGGATAGGATTTTGGGATTGGCTTATCTTT
>JAICVW010000233.1 GCA_025935105.1 Nitrososphaeraceae archaeon | reverse complement strand
TGCCAGTGTTTCTCTGCGATCTTGCTGTGTTTACAGCCGATCCTTTTTCTTCAGTATCCTGCTCACTAAACACACTCCTCCATAGCTTATACACAAAATGGCTTACAAAAAACTGCATTAATTCTATGTCGTGGCAAACGGATTCAAAATATTCAGAATGTGATAAAATTTGCTATGGTGTCTGAACTTTCTCTTCTTCTAATGGGTCTATATGCCCTTTCTCTTCTACCAGCTCAGCAAGCTTATTGGTGGACAGTATTGGGATTTCTTCACTTCCTATATCGGGGATATTTCCGTTGCCATCTTCTATGTCTGAATTTACAAAGTCTTCTAATGCTTTTCGTTGTTCTTTCGTCTTTGGCCCTATCACAAGATCTTGTAAAAGCTCTGAGAAACGAGAGTGTAAATTCAATACTCCCTTTGAAAACAAAAGATGATATCGCTCATCATCTGACCACTCATCAATTACATTGTTTTTAATTAAATCTTTTATTAATTCCTTAACCTTCTTTATTGACCAATTTTTTTCTTCGTATCCAAGCCAATCAGGCCATCCTTTCCAAAAATCTTTGTATATTACGTCAGGGTTAGATGGTATATCTTTGGGTTTCTTTCCAGACCTGGCATACTCAGACCATTCATCTTTACTCCCTAAACCTAATGAGTGTACAAAATTTTTAGCCTCCTCAAATGGCCTAAATTTTCTATATTTTTGTGCAATATAACCAGTGCCAAGCCAATCTCCCCATCCTATCCACCCTTTTCCTTTGTAGATCCTATCAGGTGCAAGGGGTATATCAGCCGGCTTCCCTCCGGATTTGCAGTACTCGTACCATGTTTTACGATTCTTAATATGAAGAGCATTTACAAATGTCCTGGCCCCTTCAAATGTTCTCCAAACTGATTTCATTATCTTTTCACAATTGAATCATTATGCAGAGACGTTTGTTACAATAAATCGATCAACTACCGACAAACCAGTGTTATCCGAAAATACTATGAATATATCCAAGTGATAATGTGTGAAAAAACAAACGGTCAAGCTTGACCATCATTCCAATCAAGCATTGCATTGACAAGGCGTAAAGCCAATTCTAGCTCTCTGACTTTGTGTTTATTTTTTTCTGAACCTTGAATTATTGCCATTATCACATTTCCTAAAATTTTTTTTGGATTATAGAGATCAGTAAGTACTTGTGGAACAGAAACTTTTTGGGGACTATGGTTAGTCAATAAAATCAACCCAGAAGCGTCAAGTAATATTGGCGATCCTACTGACTCACTATCATTCTCTGATACACCGTGTAACTGCAATCCTGTTTCGACTTTTACGCTGTAATTCTTTAATAACTGACATATGTTGTCAAATAACGCCTCATAATACTCTATGACTTTCTTTTCTTCAATTGGGTTTATTGGACTATATGTTAAAGTGTTTAGCAGTATCTCAGTAAGTGCTGAAATGTTGATGTTTCTTGATTTAGCTCTTTCTACGGTTTTTTTACTTAGGCTAAGAGTTAGTTTTTGCTTAGGTTTATTGTAGTTAGTTTCATAGGGACTAAATAGATATCCCAGCCAATCTCCCCAGCCTTTCCATTCCTTTTCATATGTTCTAGCAGGATTGCTGGGAATATCAGCAGGCTTATTTCCTGATTTGCAGTATTCAATCCAATCTTCATAGCCTTTTAGCCTAAGTGACTGAACGTATTTTCTTGCTTCTTCAAAATACAAATACTGCCTATTTTGTGGTGCAATTACATCTGTTCCGAGCCAATCTCCGAAACCTCTCCAACTGCTCTTGTACACAATATGTGCGTTCGAGGGAATATCATCTGGTCTATTCCCAGACTTGTAATACCTGACCCAATCCTTTTGGTTCTTTAATCCTAATGAACGGACAAATTTTCTTGCTTCCTCAAATGATTTGAAGGTTTTGTCAGCGTTTGCGATTCTCCCAGTTCCCAGCCAATCTCCCCACCCTATCCATCCTACTCCTTTATAGACTGCACTAGGTTCGCTTGGTATTTCCGTCGGCTTCTTACCAGATTTACAATATGTATTCCATTCTCGTACGCTTTTTAGTCCAAGCTTTCGTATAAACTCTCGAGCCAGTCCAAAAGATTGATATTCTTTTTTCATACATGATATTCAATCCATTCTATCCTTTCAATCCAGACTTGTAATACCTGACCCACTCCTTTTGGTTCTTTAATTTTAGCGAATCGACAAATTTTCTTCCTTCATCTTTTGTCATGTAAGTTGGCCCACGCTTTCCATTTATCTCTATTATACAATAGTGGTACATAATAATGGCTGTCTATATGAACGTATCATACTCTCGTGTGCATACCATAATAAGATTATTTTGTATGTAGTATGCTCTTTTCTCCAATCTATTTATATTAGACTTCCTCTCATTGAACTCATCTGGAAAGTAATTTGATATACTACTTGAGATGAGTTCATTTTTCAATATCCCTTCTACCATGAGAGTGCATTCAACAGACGCTCCAAAAGTATGCAAATATCCAATCTAAATTAAACGCAGCTACTAAATTGTCAAACTCATGACTAACAAGGTGTTTCTCAGCACTAGTGAAACCTATGGATTCGGCATGAGGAATTTTCAGCAAATACTTTGTTCCGGTATTTGTTAGTTTTTGCTTTGTAAACTGAATTAGGCCACCATGTTACTTCAAAATTTAGATCACAACTCCTGTCATGAGTAGGTGTGTTAATTAGGTCGTGGGGATATGCGCTTGCGCTAAGTTTAAAATCCATGAAAAATCATACCACCAAAATTAAATAGGTAGAAAAACCTTGTTGTGTCCCGCAACGATCCATTTTGACGACCTTCTGTGTGGGTCTTTATATTCCAAAAGAAATATGATCTAAAAATGTATTCAAATTATTCAAAATTATTTGCTATACCACTAATGCTTGCAGATAAAAATAGCAAAAGTAATGCTTATCACCATAATGAATAAATTATAAAAACTGGAGTTGACACGACTAAACCGTCCTCCCTAACGGGGCTATTATGGACGAAGCTGTAACTGTAGTAGAAAGGAAAGAAAGGAGATAAAAACACAACATATAATATAGTTCCTGCATAATCCACCCACTCTCACTCTTTTTTGTTCTAATTCCACACTTAATTTTTATACTAATCTATTTTAGTAACGACTAATGACCGATAGCGCTCTAACAAAGATAGATACTAATAGAATAGGATTCTTCGTGGGGGCAGGAGCGTCTATTGAGTTTGGTATACCTTCAATGACGCAAATGACTACGACTTTTGCAGAAAAGATTAGAAAGCGACCAGAAGAGGAGTTATTCAATACTATTTACAATTCGCTGGCAAAAGCCTACTGGAGAGATAATGTGGACTTAGAAGCTATTATGTCCGTTATTATTGGTCTAAAAGAGGAAGCACACCTGAGAGATAATATTGGTGAGCTGGGTTTATTTTTACTAGAAAGAAAAGGAATCGAACCAACACTCGGATTTAGCCCTGATATGGAAACACTAAACAATTTAGAACAAGAATTTAAAAAACATATTCGAGATAATGTAGCAATTAAAAAACCAGAAAAGATCGATTTAGCAAGGAAGGTGTATCTTGATTTTTTTAAACAACTTGGTACAGTTACTAACTCTGATAGTGGTGGTGATTCAAGTCCTTTCGCTTATGCTGCTAAATGGCCTATATTCACTACCAACTATGATAATTTGATTGAGGACTTCTGGGTAAGACATAGACGTTTCCCTCTAGATCTTGGTTTTGAAATGAAAGACACTAGAAGAGTAATGAATGCTGATAGGTTTCAATTATATTACACGGAGAAAGCTACGGCACATTCGTATATGCCATTAATCAAGTTGCATGGATCAGCTAATTGGGTTAGAGAAAAGAATGATGAAATTGTGGAACATCGTTTATTTTTAAACGTAGATGATGTAAGATCTACAAGCGGATCTGCAGATATTATTGAAGAAATCCTTATTTATCCTTTAAGTCAGAAGCAGCTACATTTTACACCTTTTATGCAGTTATTTAGGATCCTAGAAGCAGAGTTACAAAAGCGTGATTTATGGATAATCATAGGATATTCTTTTCGAGATATAGTTATTAGGACAATGTTTGAAAAGTACATGGGGAAAATGACTGGACGTAAACGGAGGCTATTGTTAGTTCATCCACACGCTAATGAACAAATTAAACCATTATTTCAATCACACTTAAGGGATCAGCTAACTTGCATGGACACTTATTTCGCCAAACAAAATTACGAACAGGTAAATAAAGAAATTGCAAGAGAATTATTGAGTTTACGTGATTCCTAAACTTCCGAATCTTATATTGAATAATGGATACCACAGAAATAATTAGTCATTTATCTAAATTGAGCAAGAAATACCATTTTGTACAAGAAGAATTAATTCACAAACACAATATTCACGTCAATGATGCTAGAATTAGCGTATTCACGAAGTGTTATTATATCGTAGATAGCACCTACGTCTTCTTTCTAATTCGGTCTCGCAATCTGTTTGATGAGTCTTGGTGGGCTAGCATGATTGATCAGAATCTAATAAGTAGAGAGATGACTGATCCCCAGCAAAAGACGTTTATTTATGGGTTTGATTCTTTTATGACCTCTTCCTTTCTTGTAATGTTATTATTTGCTGTGGAGAGTGCTTTTAGACTTATCTACTCTGCCACCTTCGCTAAAAATCCTCCAGTTAACTTTAGTGAACTCTATAGCGGGTTACTACCTGAGATTGGACTAAGCAAGTACATAGAATTGCTAAAGTTTGCCAGTCTCATGAGGAACACACTTCACAGTGGTCATTACATTTGGAAAAATGACTCGGTTAAGTGGAGAGATAGGACATACTACTTTGAGAAAGGTAAAAGTGTTAAGGTAAATGACGTCTGGCATACCCTAATTATGATTGCAGAAGATGTTTGTGAAATGCTTGAAAAAGTTGTAAAATCAGCTGCAATACTTAAAAAGAAGGAAATCATTGATGCTTCATACACTGACGTTAAAGATCAACTGAAATTTATATGATCCATTTCTCGCCAGAATAAAGGCTAATACTACTTCTCTTCCGATAACGTCAGGTAACATTTGTAGAAATAATCCATTAGAACGAATCTACCAGACAGCAATGGCAAATCAAGTATACTAATCAAGCCTATTACGCTCATTGCCACTAATCCATCAAAATAGAGTCCTGTTGCAAATATATCGGGAGACTTGTCCCCTAACTTAATTACAAACATTGGGCCTTCACCGTTCCCCTCATCTCGTACTACTTCTAATCCTATCGACAGTTGGTCTGGATGATCTTCATGATGAGAGAGAGCGGCTACTGTCTTGCCAATTTCATTCATACGTTGACGTTCTAGTTTTGAAGGTTCCTGAGT
>JAICVW010000703.1 GCA_025935105.1 Nitrososphaeraceae archaeon | reverse complement strand
ATGCGACCTCATAATATATTATTGATCACAATTGTGGCTTGACTTCTGAATCCACCATCCCAAAAAATACGCTTTTCTACCCCCCCAGTCCTGCCACTTTGAACCGCGAATTCTGGAGTAAGGTTTTGTGCCTAACCTTGTGAATAATGTAGAATACGTACGTAAGAATGAAAATCGATTATCGTTAAAAGAAGGATAGGCATCATTAATTGCAGCTGCAAAACAATCCCAGGACACAATTAAAAATACAGCAGGAACAAGAACACATCAGTAGAATCTGCTGTCTTGGTATAAATCAAAAACATTGTTTTGAGTTTTTCATATCTCTGATCTCTGATTCTGCTACTGTTCGATCTCTTTCATCATAAATACTACTAGATCGGCTTCGACCACGCGGTATGTCATTCTAATTTCGCAAGCATAGGTGTGGTAATTACTATGGCGCTAGATAAGGTGGACGCGTTTTATGCCGCTAAATTGATGGCGAAAGATCTTCCATCTCCTTTCACTTGAAAGAAGTATTGACTTGATAATCCTCCTTTTGGACCACCTGTGAAAACTGAAGGCGGGCACAATTTTGGGCCAACCACACTGTAGCTACCATTATCGTAAAATCAACTGGCCACTCCGGATATATCATCAGCGGGTTTTATTGCCAATGGTTCAATTATATTCCGCAGTAGATTACTACTACGATCACCCTCTGATAATTTGAGATACATGAAGAAATCGTTATAACAAATTGCAGGTACCTAATTAGATATGTTGTGGTTACCGATACTGGCAGTATGGGGTTGTATTCCAGAGCTTACCAAGGGCTGTATAGACATGACAAACTCTTCAAGTACATATCTAGGAATCGTTGCGGGCGTAGCCATTGGTGGATTAATCAGCTGGTGGGTTTACAACCGGCAGAACAAAACGACCTTCCTCCAAGATGACATCCTTGTACGGATTGAAAAGATAGAAGAGAATAATGGAAAAATCTTATCCCATCTAGAAGCTTTTGCAAACCATCATGATATGGTCCTAAACAAAATCGTACATATGAACGAGGCCATTCTTGACCTAAATAGGAGAATAGACTCCTTCGGTGAGGAAAAATAACGAATGTATATTATCTATGGCCATTATTAACTTGTTGTAGTTTAGTGAAATGTAGGACCAGCCCTTTTTTGAGGTCGTAGTAATAAGTATAGCATTCGTTAATACCTATAGGAATTGTTTCCAAATCACAGTTATGACAAACAGGGCAAGACCCTATTTCATTGTCAGATATGATCACAGAGGTAGACCAATAACAAGCATTACAAATCAAAATTTTCCTCTGAATAGTAAGATCATTTTTGCTGCTATCAGCGTAATTACGGTAGTTAGTTACGCTCTTTCCTTTTTCCGCGGTTTGTTTTAAACTGACAGGCAAGACAAGGTCCGGTTTCAATGCATTTATTTATTATAAAAGATATCTGGTAGATTCGACGAACGTATCGTTGAACAAATATTGAAGAGATTGGATAACGGTCATTGAATATTAAGAAGAGCCATAAAATCAACATACATCAGCCCTCAGTTAACTTGCCGGACAGACCGCTGGCATAACCAGTTGATGGCAAAGTTATGAGCATTAGCTCACTGGGGGCTATAGTATCTTCAGGTAAGCGATATTAAAATCTTACATCAGTCAGCTTTGAAATTTCTATTACTTAACATCTAGGCACAAGGTATCGTAGACTTAAGGGAACAGTTCCCCAACCATTTGTAAATTTTGGTCTTATGGCAACTAAAAAAGATATAATCTCTTTAGTGAAGTGAACCGACTTAACTTGATTT
>JAICVW010000084.1 GCA_025935105.1 Nitrososphaeraceae archaeon | reverse complement strand
TGACTCTGCATCATATCTGGTGTTACTAGCATTACCTTCCAGGCACATTGAGACACTTGCTGCCTATTGCCACGTTACAACCCGGATGATCCTGGCCGCCATTTAATGCAACGCCACAACGCCACCACTTATGTCATTAGCAGGGCCATAATTTGTTGAATTAATTTAATTTAGTCCAATAACGACTACTAAGGGATGCAGCCAAGAAAATATAACCTACCTACTAACCTGTGAAATGTCTAAGATGTAACAGTGACCATGTACTGCCCTTGTAATATGGAGATCCTCTTGGCCGCTTAGTCTAGTAATTGCAGTATATGGATTTGTCATATCCATGTTATCAAATTGGACTACCCATATGACCCGTTTATATTGGGGATAGACTAATCACTCATACAAATGAGTTACGGAAGAGGTTACGGTGGCGGACGTAGGGACTTTAACAGAGGTTTTGCTCCAAAGCCAGTAGAAATAGGCAAGGAGTACGACGTAGATGTTACGGAAATCAGTAGACAGGGAGACGGTATTGCACGAGTGCAAGGTTTTGTAATTTTTGTGAAAAACGGCAAAGTTGGACAGAAAGTCAAGATTCACGTCAATCAGGTAGGAGACAGATTCGCTACAGCGATACCTGTAATACCACCTATCCAATAATAGGTTTACCAGTTTTAGATTGGTTTCTCGGCCTTTTGGCTGGTTTTAGCAAATCCCCCATTTTTTATATCACCTACATATCTGGGCCTAGGTTTGTTTAATAACCAAACAGCAGACTACAATTAGGAATACAACTTGCCACCATGACCAGGAATAGTAACGTATGAAAGAATATGATGAGGAAACGAGCAAGCCCTGCCTGGCCGGGGAATTTGCTGACTTATTGACATAGCTATTAAACTAGCACATCTCTAATAGCGTGGTTGGCTAACTCTATGTCGAATTCGGTTGTCTCCGGAATCTTACCATATGGAGTTATCTGGCATTGTGAGTAGGTTGTAAGCCTGACATATGTTGAGGGTTAGAATTCCTACGCTATATATCATAAACTCCAAATTTGAATAAACAAGTTATTCATACAGCGCTAAGAGACAATTTAACATATGTTCTATATTTCCATGATAATAACACATTGCCCTTGTGTGGCCAATAATGCATACAAGATAGTTTTAAATATTGTAAGTGCGAACGATTTATGGTTGTTCTCGGAACGTTATCCGCGGGATTCATCCGGGGCGGCGTGAGTGAGCATATGCCCCCACGTTGAGGGAATAAAAGCCCCTACAATCACCATCTATCTACACTTTTAATATCATATGTTTTAAACAAACCATATCGTAACACTGACCGCCTACCTATGTCTCACCTTCGTAGAAATTTATATAATCCGTTCTTCGCTCAGGTAAAGGCCAGTACTGCCTCTCTTTTGAGAACGTTAGGTGTATTGCTAATATTTCTTGCAGATTTAGTGGTATACCAAAATTCAGGTTTTTTTCATACACAGACACCTAACCGCATCTTCTATCATGATCACCGCTATTCCGAAGGCCACACAATTCAGCCTGCAGGTTATCTAGTAATATCAAGTTTAGCTAATCCAATCCAATCTAACACTACTTAAAACGCTTCAGAATACTGCTAGGTTTGGATTCGTTTACTATTGGCGAATTTAGGCTTGGAAGAGATGGTGGAAAGGCCATGCTTGTAGTTTTAGTATTATTAGCAGGTATTGGTGGTACGGTTGGTACGGATTGCTGCCCTTTAGCCGTCACTCCTGTTACGTTTACACTATAAAATTTTGTCAAATTAACATTCTGAGGGCAAGAGTATTTTGCAGTTATCTTATTCACACCTTCTTTAATTGCATTATTTGAAGTGGTAAACGTCCAATTTGAATAATCGTTTGGTGTCTTACTTTCTGTTGGTATCGCTTGTTGGTAAGGTTTTGCACAGATTAGAACAATTGGAGCGAGAAATACGGGACTTGCGAACCGAATTAGACGGAGTTTATTTTAACTAAAGGATTACAAGAGGAGTCACATACATTTCTTTATACAACTGAAGAGGTCGAAGACAGAACTGGATGATGTAGTCACTTCAAAATGGGAGGTGGCCCACCGGATATACCTACGAGCAACTGTATGTCATTGTCGTATTTGGTGTGTTTAGAATTGTTGTGCCGATAAAAAAAGCAACTATCAAAAATAGTTTATTCATATCTGTTTGTTACTCACCTTACTACTATAAATATATACTCTGACCTTCTACTAGAACCAAATAAATAGTTTGATTGTGGCTACGCTAGACCACGACCAAATCAAAACACGACTGAAAAAGTTCGAATCACATTGCAAAGCGATATCTGGGTGGGTTGGAAAATAAGTTATACTAATGACACACTCACATAGCCTTTCTTTCAGGTTCTGTCATGTCTTGTACAAACGTTTGTCGGGGTAGAATAAGATTGTATAAGAATCTCTTCTTATCTATGGCCACTATAATAATCGAGCTTAAAACTTTCGGAATGTCCCATAAGTATCTACCGGCTATGATGGGTCACAAACATACCAGTGGAGACTATACAGTGCTCTAACCATCCTTGCTGCAATCAAAGACTAAAGTTGAAACCTAGAAGAAAGAGAATCAGGCTTAAACTAATTGCTAATTGCGATAGAAAATGAACAGAATTAACTTAACTTTGCAGGGTACTGCATAAATTTTTTGAATTTCAGAATGGACTGATTGAAACAAGTAATAGAATTAGTTTGTATATATAGAAATACCAGAGCTACGAATAGGTAAGTTGTGGTTACCCTCAATAACAAAATTGGACTTAATAGCGTGTTTTAAACAGGTTGAACTAAAATATTTATATAATATTTTAAATGCATCTGATAATGTTTATAGAATTAGGAGATCAAGTTTCGTAGTTTCATGAAAACTATAGATATCAATTTCGCCAAGGTAATCGATCCAAGGGAATCAGAGAGCTGACCAACAATTGGAGAAACTATCTAGCACTTCTATAATGCTGCTTAAACAATGGAGATGACATCTCAACAAATGAATTACAAATGGATTACATTAAGCAATACGACCATTGGAACATTGATGGCATCTCTAGATCGTAACATAATCCTTATAGCGTTACCTACAATCGCCATAGAACTGCACACTTCCTTTTTTACTTTAATGTGGATAGTTCTTGTATACTGGCTAGTGACTGCTGCAGTTCTCCTAAATTTTGGAAGACTTTCAGATATGTTTGGCCGAGTCAAATTATACAATATGGGGTTTGCACTATTTACTTTGGGATCTGGATTGTGTAGTATATCACAAACTGGTGAACAATTAATATTATTCAGAATCATTCAAGCAGTAGGTGCAGCATTTCTTTTTTCTAATAGTGCAGCAATAATCACAGATACATTCAAAGAAAATGAAAGAGCTAAGGCTTTGGGATTGAATCAAATGTCTATAGTAATTGGATCGGTTGTAGGACTCGTTTTTGGCGGATTTCTTACCTCTGCATTGGGATGGAGGTCCATTTTTTGGGTTAATCTGCCGATAGGCCTATTCGCTACTATTTGGTCTTACACTAAACTAAAGGAACTAGGTACAATAAGAAAAGAACAAATAGATTGGATTGGAAATGCTACGTTTGCGGCAGCACTATGTGTACTACTACTAGGGGTAACCTTAGGGGCCTTCAAAATAATTAATATTTTTCAAAGCCTGTTATCCATTATTGGTGGCTCGTCCTTGTTAATGCTGTTCATTTTAATTGAGAAAAAAGTATCCAAACCGATGTTTGATCTCTCACTATTTAAAATTCGGCTATTTACAGGTGGTAACATTGCAATATTTCTAAATGCTCTCGCGCGAGGAGCTTTTACTCTCATCATGTCATTTTATCTTCAAGGTCCATTTATGAGGCTAAGCTCTCTTGAAGCAGGTATATTTCTAATTCCGGTTTCCATTGCATTAGCTACCTTTGCGCCAATAAGCGGATGGGCACACGATAGATACAAACTTAAGATGTTGGCGCCTGTGGGACTTTTGGTTTCAGCAGCAGGCTTCTTTGTTCTTACACAAATCGGAATCACAACATCTTTTTATGAAATCGTGATGCCTCTACTCTTAGTAGGGGCAGGTATGGGTATCTTTGCATCACCTAATCGAGCTTCTATAATGGGTTCGGTGCCATCTGGCAGAAGAGGTGTATCCGCAGGAATAAGCACTACTTTCGTCATGATGGGAAACTCATTCAGTATTGGCCTAGTTTTTTTGATAATGACAAATGTACTCTCTGTGAACACCGCAGAGCAGCTTTTTTCTGGTTCATTGCATATCTCACATACCATATTTACCAACATAATAGCTGACAAATTTTTAAGCTCAATCCATTTTATCTTTTTAATCTCTACAGTTATGATGCTCGTTTCGATTATTCCATCGATAGTTAAATGGAGGTGAAAATGTAAATGCCAGTGATACTTATATTGCGTTAATCTAAGAATTAAGTACACACAATGCAGGGTCGACCTGTTAATTAGAGCCAATCCTAAAGTTATCCTTCTATATATGATGATACAACAAGCTAAATCCATCAATGAAAGACGGTTCTGCGGTTTCTTCTCATATCTTACCAACAGTTTTCTGAAGCCGTCATGCCAAGAATTTGTTCTTTTCCCCCACTCTATTTTTTGTAGTTTTGTCACAACAGACTTTCTCAGACTCCTAAAAATTCATTCAGTTTAGAATAGCATATACTACCCCTTCTTAACAAGATTCGCAACAAAAGAATCTTACTTTGAAGGACTTATACTTGTCTTCTACATGGTTGCTATCCTTTGAATCCAAACATGATGGAAGAAGAACGAACCGAAGGTCTTTCTTATTGCTTTCTATCCTATTTTATGGTAGACTACTACTACCTTTATACCACAATCTCATTTCTTCTTAATGGTCTTAAGATACTGTCTCATTGATTCAACGATAAGAGATGTTACTGTCGTTTTCATATCTACAGCCAGATGTTTAAAATCATCCAGGAGTTCAGTAGGAACCTTCATTGTAGTTTTTGTTTCATTATCATCTAATGTTTCATCGTCTTCCACATTATATTCATATATACACCCATATTTATTTGTGTTTTAGCATATTAACCCTTGGCCGTCTGAATATGGGAGAAGAACAATTTGCACATATAACGCTGTCTAGACGTGTCAGGGTATAGACTTATATATTCATAGCATATTGATATACGTATGAAGTATAGAGATAAAATCGAAATACTTGCACAGATTCTAGAAAGTGCCAGCGGCCATAGGGTTAGGCTGACAAAGATAATGTATTACACACTTCTTCCACACAGCATGACTAAAGAATGTCTGGCACTTCTTATAGAAAAAGGTCTGATAAAATATCTGGACGGAGAAAAAGTATTTACCACTACCGAAAAAGGTCTGAATTTCTTACGTATTCATAATAGATTGCAAGAATTAATTCCGCTTCCAGGGAAGCAGCAGAAGGGAAAAGAAATAGAAATATTTTCATATCTTTAGGTATTGACACTACTAAAAACAAGTAGACAGCAAAAATCTAAAAAGGCGATGTTAGCAGGGGTAGCTAGCTAGTAGTAGCAGCAGTAATAACCATAAAAGCCACAATCATATTTCTTATGATAACAAGTCCTTTTTTTCGTTAATCAGTAAATGACAGATAGGGTTCCCGTAAACATCAAACCTAGTTATCGTGGAGATACTGAAATCCTTGGAAGTATTTTCTGAGATGCAACACCGTCATTATGAGCGATTGCGGCTTCTGAATTTCTGTATTTTTCATGAACAATGCATTTGTCTCACTTTCATTAATATAAAACTGATATTCTATTGTGTCTGGCTCATTATCTTCCATGTTTTTGCTCATATCTTGTACTAATTTTTTAAATTCTTCTGTTTTACCTTCTTCTATGGTAATTTCTGCTCTGAAATGTAACTGGCTATTCTCCATTTATGAACAGGATTGTGGTAATGGCGGGGTAACAATAAACGGCGGTGTTGCTAATGGTCAGGACGGTACATCTACAAGTAACGGTGCCAATGGGTGTACAGTAATGGTATTACCGATCATTCCTCACATACAAGTTATCATTATTTGGATCAAAAGCGGTACGAAAAGGGTTGAAATTCACTCTCATTGGTATTTCTAGTTGCAGTATTAGTTTTGCCAGATATCACTGTTACTTGGTTTTTGTCTGTATTCTTATTTGTTGTACCTTTTCTGCCTACGACTTCAATTCCTCTTCAGAATATAAATAGTTGTACCAATAGTGGCCTTTTGTATTTCTTCTATGAAACCTGTGAATGAGTGGTAAGCAGCAAAATGATATCAAATATGCCACGAAATCCTTTAAAATCTTGGAAGTAGTATGCAATGGATCGATGAGGATATAGTATGGTTTGAGACCTATTGCTGCTAAGATCGATCCTTAACGTGTGCAATGGTCTTTCCGCTCCTTTACGGGGATAGCTATCATTTACTAAGACGATTGAGAGGCCTAGAAGGGACACGTTGGTAGCTATAATTTCAGTTTTATCACCATAATTCAATCGACTTAAGAGACTCTAGTGTTTAAGTATCCTTGGAGCATGTCAATTTTGTCGAGCTGAAAGTTCCGATATTGATTCGAACAAAACCAAGGCTATTAATTTCGTGCTGCGCTGATTGGCGTTGATGAGCGTTTGCAAAAGCGGAAATACAAGTACAGTAAAGCTGGTATTACTACTCAGATGTAGTTGTCTCTCTTACCTATGGTCGCGGATCGATATTTCAGCCTATTAATGGTATATCTTTCATTTCTTTACTTTGATCCTATAATGTGTGACATGGTCAGAGAATTCTGGATCGTTGGAGTTTGAAATGGCTTTCTTCCAATAATCTTTTAACTGAGAAAAAATTGTCTCCATGGATCTCTACTATTACTTTGTGCAATCTCTTTAGTGTATTAGTCGCTCCTTTTAAAGCTAATATCTCTGCTCCCTCGATGTCAACTTTCCTAACATCAGCGCCTTGTTCACATATAATATTATCCAAGGTGTCACAATCTAATTGTAAAGGCTTGCCTGGAGGGACTTCATTTTTTTGGACTAATGAAGTCTCAATAGTGTAAAGCGATTTCTATAGAGATGATTAGACGTATCGTAAGAGTGTGAGTGGAATGTTTAGGTAGACTGGTAAGAGGGTCATTTCTAACAGAACCGGTAATCATGGCCCTTTTGTTTTCACAACATAAATTGATAGAATGGTTAGAGACACAATCCTCCAAGAATAAACATTGATCTGCCAAAACGATATGTTTATAGCTCGCAGGGTACAATACATAACACTGGTATGTCTACTAGAACATCATCAGATAAGACGGAAAAGGTCGGCATAACCTTGCCAGGCTCCATTCTCAAACGAATTGATAAGGTGCGCGGTGACATTCCTAGAAGCATGTTTATCAGAAGAGCAATTCAGCAATCTCTCAGGAAGGAGGGTAAATGATTACAGCAACCGATTTCGCGCCCCTTGCTGGAACAGTTGGAGGAGGATTTTTCTAGGATTTCTTGCGGGTTTTGCAATTAAAAAGGCAATTAGGTTCGCTGCCATAATAATTGGTATCTTTATCGCAGCCATTGCATATTTGGAATATCAACGGATTCTAAACATTGATTGGAATAGAATAGAAATAGCATCCCAAAACGGCTTGGCATGGATTTCAAACCCTATTACACATGTTTCGAATACGATAGGCGCTCCTCATTCTGGAACATTCGCTCATGTTGGTATTCCTCTCGCGTCATCCTCTGTTGGTCTAATGCTCGGCTTGGCCAACGGGTGAAATAAAATGAATAAAATATTATTGGTAACACCCAGGTTTTAGCTTTTGTAATTGTATTAAGATCCAACGGCCCGAAAGCATTTGCTCATACCGCTGCTTATGACATGGGTTCGAAATCAGTCTTGCTAGACAGAAGAAATGGATTTCACCGAAAATGCGGTGAAATGTATGTAATCAGGACAATATGCAAGAAACGAATGACACGCATTATATCCAGGGTTATAAGGACACCTTCAAGCTCGAACAAACGGCTTATTGGCAGGGTACGATATGGGGTTACAGGATCTAAAGAATTGAGCAGGACGTTGACTTCTGTAATCAGGCGGACATAGAAGGGAAGCCTGAATTGTGGTGTATTAAATGATATAATGACGCCTTTCGCTAAGAGATAATCTCGCTCGGGGAACAATTGAATTCATATCGCGGATCTCAGGCCTATGTTCATCCCTGAAAAATCAAGCCTACAAGGGAGCGTCTGGTACCTCAATACCTTTCATTCCATC
>JAICVW010000153.1 GCA_025935105.1 Nitrososphaeraceae archaeon | reverse complement strand
AGTGATACCGACATATTTGAGCCATTTGTTTTATACATATGACAATTCTCTTTAGTTTGAGGACCAGAATCCACACACACTTGTACCGAATTACCTTGATTAGGGGGGACTTTAAATGTCCATGATGGATCGCCTCTAGTGGGAATGTATGCATGGTCTGTGTAGCCATCTTCTGTTGTTATAAAAATACCTGTTGTAGATTTTCCAAATGGATGAGATGGAACGTTGACTGTAAGTAAATATCCTGGTTGTGTGGACACAGTATTATTATTCTGCGCTAATACTTCCTGTTTGTCATCCATGGAGAGAATAAAGATTGTAGACAGTGTTGTTAACACTAATACAACTACCTTAAACACAGTTGTGTGTGAAATACGAAGTGGCGTTCCCTGCAACTTGTAATACAATTTCCAGGGAATGTCTATAAGGAATGGGATGGAGAATTATAATATTCGACACACTAACTTTGCTAGTGTAAACGGGTCAAACACTTTCCCCATAAAAATAGATCAAGAATGAAATAGTCTAGATTTTTCAGGGCAGCTTGGACTGGTTGTTAGATTCGTGATTTTTTCTTTTCATCATTGAGTTTATTTGTCCCATGTGTCTGTGCCTCTTGCACCACTATAACAACTATTATCAGTCGATTTAGTGCTATAACTGGCACCGCGCTGTGTCAGCTCGCATTCTTTAGTGGATTAATCTAATGAAATACCAGCGCCATCTCTTTCTCGGTGGTACCTCCGACAGTTAAAGAATGTCATTCCAGAACGATATATTAGTCACAAACACTATTTCGGAGCGCTACCCACACGACATGTCCCACTTAAACAGGGTGCCTGACCTCTAGCAGGTTTCTATTAAATACTTTCGGTATAGTTCAATTCAACTCACTTCAATTACCTCAAGGTTTGTCACTTTTATGTAACAAACTTCGATTAGCAGCCTCTTCTCTACAGATCGTACCCCTTGTAACAACTGGGAAGCTTGGGATTGGGTAAGCCGTCCTGTTAGTAAGAACACATGAACCTGAGTTGCAAAGCCATTAAGATATCCACATCCACCAATCTTAATATTATTTTGGAAGAATTGAATTGCGGAATTTAGTTGGGCATCCAAGACCTGGTCCGTT
The DNA here is from genome assembly GCA_025935105.1 of Nitrososphaeraceae archaeon. Lineage (GTDB taxonomy): Archaea > Thermoproteota > Nitrososphaeria > Nitrososphaerales > Nitrososphaeraceae > Nitrosopolaris. The sequence goes on along the minus strand of JAICVW010000153.1, from coordinate 5,381 downwards.
GCAGCTGATAGGTGCATGCCAAGTTTTAGTTGTATCAGCTGTTGTGTTGCTTGAATAGGTGTAACTGGTGGAGGAGGCGGTGGAGTGTTGGAAACTATAGTCCAACTAAAAGGCGTAGGCAGGCCACTCATATGACTGGCATCAGTGGCTTGCACTGAAAATTGATGTGGTCCTGGGGATAGATTAGTAAAAGTAACTGGAGAAACGCAAGAAGAAGGTGCTCCATCAAGTGTCCATCAGGCGACTAGTCGGCAAGTTATAAAGAACAGTATTACTTTCGATCTATCAATATGAATGCTGCAGCGTTGGATAGTTGCTTAACGGCGGCAAATAGTTCATCGGTGGCCAAAGGGTGGGGTGGCGGCACGCAAAATCCACGACCCACTCCAAACGATTCAGATAATCCCTTCCCAAATGCTCCTCACACTACGCTGGGACAAACTGCCACTGCTAGTGGAGGTGGCGAAGCGGTGCTGCAAATCAAGTCAACGGAGCGTTATTCCGTGGGTCCATTCCTCAAGGCAGTTGTAGTTCACTATAATATAGGCCGGTTCTAATGGGAAAAAAGTGGCACGTACAGAAATGTGACACACAAACGATGATCAAATCACGTTTCCATTTTGGAGATATTTTAACATGACATTAAAAGCAAGGAGTCTTTTCAAATCGGAGATCTGTTTCCTTTCGCATTTTGGAGTTGATTAAACTAACTTTATTTTAGCGACATTATACATATAAACATAAAGGATAGCCAAAAAGACCTTTGCAGAATTCAACTCAGTTTATCTTCCGCCCTCTTTTTATACTAAATTTGTTAAAACTTTGATTTAGCGCCGATTGATTCTATACTTTTGAGCTTGATTTTTTGTAACTGATTACACTCAATGCTGTTGTCATTCTTCAGTTTGCTAAACCCTGATTTGAGAATGTTGCCGTTTTCTATGAGATTGTGCTAAGGTTCTGCGAATGTCTGTTCACCTTTACCCAAATGCTATGTCCATTATTCTCACAGGGTTGTGCCAAAGTTGGAGAAATATTGAAGGTAAGTAGCAGTACTCCTAACATTAATAGTGAAGAGATAATTAGTGAAGAGTAACTCACAGATAGAATTTTCAAATTATATTGTATATGGACTCCTTGACACCAATAGATTACAAAATAGTCCAGCGTACATACGGACCAAAAATATTAAATCGACAATAGAATTTGTCGACTAGAATCGTGTATAGTGTTTCGTCAATGGCTTCTGATTTAGCTCCTCGGAATTCTTCTTGCTTGTTAAACGAGATTTAAAATCAAAAAGCTATGGACATGGACCAGATTATGAGGTAGTGCTGACATTCGATGTGGAAGTAGTCGCAGAGCTAGACGAGCAGCTCGATTGGGCGCCACCAGCGCTAGTCGATTGTGCCGCTGGTTGACCCTGGCCAGGGTTGCCTGGACCAATAGTTTGAAAACAAACTGCATTGGGACCATCGGTATTACAAGCCAACCTATTACCGTCGGGTTTAGCAAAATTGGTAGCAGTAGAGCTACTAACACAACTTCCAGGACTGCCACTTATACCATTCGGAGCGTTTGCAATGTGAGTGTTTACATTGTGTGTACTGGACGAACTACTACAACTATACGCTTTTGCCATTGGAGCTAGCATTGGGGCTAGAATCATGGCCAAAATACCAGCCATTGAGATAACCATTAACAATACCACTTTAGTCATACAGTTATAGAGTAAAATGGCCTATAAAAACACTCTTTTTCAGCCCGAGTTAGCGAGATATTGAACCAGTCGTTATTCTATAAATATCCCATTGTAGCCTATCAGATACTCAAGATTGTTTACTTGGTCAGCTATTCGAGGAATACCTTCTACGACTAATGACATTATTTTCTGTTCCCTTTGTTTTACTTCGTCAGGAGTCGGCTGATACTTTTACTTTGTCTTTGGTAGTGCCATCGTCAATCATTTTACAGGAAACAACAATCTTTTGGCCAGTCTTTTCGTTGTAAATTTGGGCCAAGTCGTCTATCACTTTACCAAGTTACCATCCACTGAGAATGCCAAAACTTGATTTGAGAATGGTGCCTATCCACGAAAGATTGAGCTGAGAATCATCGAACATAATATCATTTGACGATCATTGGTGCTTCAAGTATTTCACCATATTTTGATTCTATGAGTTTTGCTAGGTTTCGTGCATAATTAGTTTTGGAACTGCCGCAATATCCATTCATCATCATGTCGAAATTCCCAATAATTATTAACTTCTTCTTGGCTCTAGAGATTGAAACATTCAGGTCCTGTAATTCTCCAGCCGCGCCAAGGTGTCTTTCTTTATTATTTCTTACTAATGAAAACAACACTATATCCGCCTGAGTTCCAAGCGCAGTAGTTGTAGTTGTGACTCTAATATCGTGGCTACCAAACAAATCCATCTGTGCCAACAAATTCCTAATAGCCATAACTTGACCAGTAAATCTTGTAATTATTACAATACGTCTCTCTTGTTTTAATTGTTGCTGCTGTTGTGGCAAATGCTTGACTAATTGTTTACACATTTTTGCACATGCTCTCGCTTCTGCGAGATTGGCCCAGGAGCTTTCTTTAGAGGGTGTTTCTTCGCTATCATGTATATCTAACCAAGTAACAACTTCATCTGGATCAAGAATCCGTTTAAAGTCGTGCTCCAAGGCGTACATATTAGTAAGATTTAATCTTCTTCCAGCAACCTCAGGGGCTGACCTTAAACCGCCATATTGAGCAAAATCATTAACAAGACTAGCAAGTTTATCTGGTAGACGATGAGTAATATGTAATGTATCGTAACTAGCAGATTTTATGATCCATCCAATAGCACTAATATTATTGTAGTAGCCGTCAGCGCTGCCATTACCACCGCTTATACTGATAGGCTGTGACTGTTTTGGATCACCTACTACGGTAGCTGCAATACCGCAGTGACTTAAAAAGTTCATTAGCTCTTTGAGTTGTTGCTGTAAGTTTGGCAGCCTAAAGTCTGCAGATATCAAATTTGACTTGTAATGTGAGGACGGTCGGTTGGCACTCGAGTTTAAGCTCATTTGCAACGGCATCAATAATTGGTCAATCTTTGTGATACTGGCTTCATCAATTATTAGCCTATCAAAACCAATATCCTTGGGTAATCTAGGAAGAGAAAGTATTGTACAGAGGATGATTTTCTTAGACTTGATTACCCCTACGTCATTGCTAAATGGTATTGGTAACGATCGGTCAGCAGCAGTACTGTTACCCGCTCTAACACACAGTTTACTAGCTGCATCATTACCAAGAAGATAACAAAGTTCTCGTCCAAACTCATCAGTTGCAGCATTCGTGTAAGCAGTTAATAGTACATTATGAGCCAGCCCATCAACAATCATATTTCGCGCCAATGCACTTCCTAGGGTCGTTTTACCAGAACCTGGAGGGCCTATTACAGCGGCTATATCTTTTGCTGCCAATCTCCAATCCATCAGGCGAATTTGCTCAGAATCGAATTGAATCATTTTGTCAGAATTAGCTCCTCACTCCATTCATCACACCATTTATGCTGCTGGGAGAAGTGACAGAATTATTGTCAAAGACAAAATCTGGCACCATTATATCAGCAGCCAATCTATGCAATTTGTGCAAGGGATAAAGCATTCTTCTAGTAAGGTTGATTTCGTCTGGTATTACTATTAGTTCATAACTGTTTGGGTCGCCATAAAAAAGCTGTTCTATTGAATGTTGAAGTGCAGTATACCTCCTAAAATCGACAGTCAAAATATGAGGTTTGGCGTCATGTATACTAACACTTTTGCTTACACATGCCAATAAAGGGATGTTATCTTCTTTTCGAATGATTCTGACTATCTTCCGTGGCTCAAGGTAGAATTGCTTGTCAGCGCTATCTTTCTTGACTAGGTATACTAATGATTCACTATTGTTTTCAATGCCATCTACAACCTTCTCAAATCTATAATTTCTGTGTATAATCTTTGCATACTCCAAGAGGTTTAATGCCTCCTGTTCGCCATATTCTTGTATCATTTGTGAGATTACAAACTTGTGTCGATAAGTCTCACCTCGCTCCCTACATATTTTGTAGCGGGTTGCTAATGTAAAACGGCGAACCCTATCGTAGTCTGCAGGTATTTGGCCTATTTTGGCCAAGTATGATTCTTGATGATATCGATAGCACTCTTCAGCTGTTTTTGTCTTTGCTATATCGCATACAGCGCAAAAATCAGGCCTCTCAGGTTTTGGATTGAAACCACAAAGCATGTCATATGCAAATTGTCTTTCTTTTTTGATCTTTAGAATAGCTTTCTCAGTTAATGGTAATCTAGGAACGAAGGCTCCTTCGTAGAAAATAATTGACCCAAATAAACAGTTAGTCCATTCATCTTCATTTCCAGCATATCTGTAATTAGCCAACAACAGATTTGCAAGTAACTGCCATTTTTCCTTGCCACTACCATTCGCAGGATTGAGATCATAAGTTTTCCAGTCCACAAGTCCGTACTGCTTGTCTTGATATTCAAAAATGGCATCGACCGTTCCTTCATGAAATTTCGATACATTGGTAATTGTAATTTCAGTAACTACACGGTTTGGGCATTCAAATTTTTTCATGATACGTCTTGTAAGACCGGTCAAGATGCCATATACCCTGTCACGTATGTCGTACTCGAAATTATGGTCTAATGGTTTATTTCGTCTGCCTTCGCTTTGGACACGATCTCTAGTCTTCTGTATTGCTTGCTGTATGATACTTTCCGAGTCCAGTTCAATAGAACGGACTATGGGCTCAATCTCATCTTTTGTGGCACCATATTTCCAATGCTCAGGAACAATTTTAAGAGCAATTAGACTCATTATTTCGTGAACTGTGTCAGCTACAACAAAATCATCCTCTTTTCCGCTTATTACCCCATAAGGATAAGATAGTTTGAATAGGTTTTCACAAACACATGCTGTTGCAAGATCTGTAGACTGTACTATATTGTTTTGCGAATGTAATAATGACTTGTACATCCTTCTGATGTCCATCAGTTTATGTACTTGCATTTGAGAATCAACCTACGTACAACACCCACTCATGACACGAGGGTATATTTGTACGAAAATATTCATAAACACTTGATGCATTGTAGTAGCAGTCGTCATTAGTACGGTCAATGGCTTGCTTATGTATTTTGAAATTTAAGCTGTTGTTGCTCATTTCTTGTGGGTGATTCTATTTCTTCTTGATGGATTTCTTCCTGAGCAAGATTAGAAGCTAATTCATAGACAAATTCTTCAAGGTGTACCGCAGCATTTGACTTGGGATGCAACCAATACATTTTAGTTCGTCCACTAACTGTCCGTTTGAGCT
>JAICVW010000405.1 GCA_025935105.1 Nitrososphaeraceae archaeon | reverse complement strand
CGGCTCTGAAATGAAGAGCAGCCAGTGCTTTATAGGTAAGCAGTGCTAGAATAAAAGGTGGTAATAAATAGCACGAAGCTGGTGTGAAATATTAGTTGTCTATTGGCAGCTAAAAATTATATGGCAATTCGTAGATAGGTGAGTGTGGTGCTATATATCCTACTCGTAAATAGAAAGTTACATTTTTAATCTCTTAAAATAAAAAATAATACTTATTAATCCTTATATCATATGTTGCACCTTATATCTCAATTATATTGAATTCTAAAAATAAAACCGTAAAAAAAAACAAAAAAGGACTTACAGATCGAGACTATAGTACGCTAGTTCAGAGTAAAACAAGTATAGTTGCGCTCTCGTCCATATTGGCTTTGACACTTCTTTTATCAAGTACATTGACATCTCTTCTGATAACAGATTCAATGCTGACTCCGTCAAAAGCATTTGCGCAAGACCTTTTTGGCCCACCGGAGCCCCTGATAACTAATGGCCTAATAAATTCTGGCAAGCCACCAAGTCCTTCCAACTTTAAGCTCCCACCGGGTTACAAGATTGAACCAGTTCTATGGAATCTGACACTTCCAAGCTCCGTCACATTTGACGATAATGGGAGCATGTACATATCAGAAGCTGGATATTCTTATGGAGGATTCAAGCCTATCCCCAGAATACTCAAGGTTGATTCTGGTGGAACAATGACCGTATTATCTGATAGGCTCTTCAACGGGCCCATTACAGATATTGAATGGAATCATCATAATGCAGCAATATATGTAGCGCACAGAGGAGTAATTTCAGCTGTTGACGGAAGAGGACGTGTTAAAGATCTAGTTGTTGGTCTGCCCGCCATGGGAGATCATCAGACGAATCAAATAGCCTTTGGGCCAGATGGCAAGTTTTACTTTGGACAAGGCACTGTCACAAACAGTGGTGTAGCTGGTGAAGATAGTTATGCGTATGAATGGCTCAAGACTTCTCCGGAAATACACGATGTACCTGCCAAGAACATTACCTTGACTGGACAAAATTTTCAATCGGCAAATCCCTTAGATCCACAGAACCTTACTAGTTATGCAACAACTGGGGCCTTTGTTCCATTTGGCCATAGTACCACCAAGGGAGAGATGATTCCGGGGAATGTAAAGTGCGGCGGATGTATAATAAGTGCTAATGCCAACGGCACTGGTCTCAAGGTGGTTGCGTGGGGTCTTAGAAATCCCTACGGCGTTGCTATCACTCCAGACAATAAGAAATTAATAGTTGCAATGAATGGCGCTGATGATAGGGGAAGCAGGCCTATCGCAAGTGATCCCGATAAGGTATATAGCATTGATATTTCAAATCCAGCAAACTATGGTAAATGGTATGGTTGGCCTGATTTCTTTGGAAACGGAGAACCTGTCACTCTGCCCAAATTCAAATCGATAAGCTCTCCAGATAACAAGCAGCCTCAGTTTTTAATGGAAAATCACCCACATTTACAAAAGCCTCTTGGTTTACTACCGCCAGTAGGAGTCGCAGTAACTCAAGTGGCTATCTCGAATAGCACCAAATTTGGCTTTAATGGGATGGCCTTTATTGGGGAATTTGGGACTGCAGCACCTTTGATCCATCCATTTGCCGATTCAACGCAAAAACTTCCGGGTTTTCCAACAACAATAACAGGACAAAAAGTTGTAATGGTTAATCCGGCTACTGGTAATGCTACAGACTTTATAGCATTGAAGCATCCTGATTTAAGTTTTAGACCGGTTGGCCTGAAGTTCAACTTACAAGGGGACGCTTTGTATATAGCAAGCTTTGGAAAAACCGAATTAAGAACTGCAGTAACAGGCAGTGGCGCTGGCTTGTATCCCTTTGGAAGCATACATGCTGTAGTATGGCCTCACCCAAATACTGGTGTCATCTGGAAGGTGACCCGAATAGGAAATAGTACAAATACTGGCATGGCACCTAGCAACAAAGGTACTGCAAACATTACAAAATCTGTAATCACATTCCAAAATGCCACTATTGGCCAAATTAGAAATTCTTCAGCATTGAGTATAAACGCCACTACAACCAAACCTGTAATAGGTTTTACTACCGGAGCGCCATATCTGCACATGCCACTTGCAAAATCACCACAGACAGGAGCCAAAGAGATTTTGTCCACTGCATTGCCGCCAGCAGTGTCACCGCCATCAAACTCAACTCAGGGCTTACCAAAAATAGTAAACCATACTTCTTCTGGTGCCTCAACTTCAAATAGTACAAATGCAGCTACAGGTGCAGCAGTAAACAAGCCAGCAAAAAGGCCATTTGGGATTCCAGCGGTGCCATAGTCTACAATCAGATCATTCGGGGATAAACAACCAAAACATCATTCTTTTTGCTTCAAGAGCAATTGTAAGGGAACTTCAATTCGTTACCATCACAAGGCAAAATGAGTAAATGTATTACTAATATATCCGATGGATTCTCAGTAAATTCGTCAATTTTTGACTGTTATAAAGACAGTTGCAATTTTTGATTGGGCCAAGTTACGGTCAAATGAGATATACTGAAAGCTATCAGTGCCAGTAAAACCAATTTTGGGCGTATAGAGAATGGCATTTTCTAACTGGTTTGAGAGAGTTCCATGTTTAGGCATAGTACGTGCTATAAAATTCAATGTGTCGTTCGTACTGGTCGCAGTACCGTTAAATATAATCCATAATGGTGTGTTAATCCTAGTAGTCATGTGCATGTCATTTGCGATTGAACCAAAAGCACCATTATTCTGAATGACTAGGAACATAAAACTTGTGAGACACAGTGACGGAAGTAAGTATCGCATCTTGGTAATTAATACATCGACTAATATGGACTTATGCAATACCAAAGGCAGGCAAGAATTAAAAGCGACGCACAACGACAAATTCAAATTAATGCCTAGAAACTCAGCTTTAGGCATTAACAAATGGATATTGAACTTCAAAGAATCTCAACATTCCAGAATATGGCATTGGCGTCCTAAATCTATGAGCATTCTTTACCATAAATCCAAACTTGTAAGAACCAAATTTCTTGATATCTGCATAGTGTTTGTTCTTATCTTTTTCAAAGTCTGAGTTACTCTTATATTGTTTAACATCATACAGATCTGCAGTTCCTATTATTGCCCCTTTGCTCCTAATAAGCCTAAATAATTGAGGAATACAATACCGAAGGTGTCGTTGACGGTGTGGCCCCACAGCGTCATCTTAATATGAGTCCGTCTTCTAGCGGGGTTTCCGGTCAGGCCGGATATTGCGTCCTGTCTGTCATTAAATTGTACTAAGCGCGCCTTTGGTAATACCTCTGTCTAATGGCTGGCAGACAAATAGGAACATCATCAATCACAGTTTGAGGCCAATAGAACGCGCCAGATTCTACCAAGGCCTCAGCACTTATGGTAATTAAATTCTGCTTGTTGTTTTATTCGAATTAACCCATTATGCGCGCCAATATGTTGATATAGGCATTTTATTTTTCTAAAAAAATAAGGGTATCCTATCAGTGTTTTATGATGTACGAATTGCGCCTCTAAGATTATCTTTCATTTGACTCATGTCTTGTTCTGTCTTTCCATGCTCTTTCATTCCATGTTGTGCAGCATCTTTTATCACATCCTCTTCTGTCTCACCTTTCGCAATATACTCACAATCACATCCAGCACCTCTACAAGACAGTGTTTTCATTGCTAGTAACGCAATGACATATTCTTTAAACATTATCCGGGTCTGTTATTATGATCCATTG
>JAICVW010000563.1 GCA_025935105.1 Nitrososphaeraceae archaeon | reverse complement strand
ATAGAACAGGAGCCTGAATACTGTAGTCTTTGCAGAAAAGAAATCCTTGAAGAAAAAGATAAGAATAAAGCACGATGGCAATGGAACCTTGAAAGTGGTAGCATACTCTGCAAGGCCTGCTTTGAAAAGAAATCCTCAGAGTATGAAAAAAGACTTAATTATTGCAGTCTCTGTAGTGGCCATCTGGGATTTGTACGGTATAATCCAAAACCCAAGTGGAACATAGAAGGTCAACTATGTAGAAAATGCTGGGACGACCAAAAGCAAATAAAGCGCTAATTAAAACACGATGGGAATTTTAAAGAAACACGTTTGTGAAGAATGTGGCGCCAAGTTTAGGAGAATTGAATTCCTTATGCAGCACGTTCAGGTTATGCACGGAACTGGCACCTTATATGAGTGCAAACAATGCAATATCAAAGTCGACGGTATGGAAGCAATGCGTAATCATGTGAAGCGATTTCATTCTTATAATAAAGACAACGATAAGTAAATTAATTTAAATTAAGCTAACTTAAATCCAAATTTAAAGCGGAACATAAAGAATAAAATAACGTGCCCAATCCATCTGCAAAATGATGAAAGTCTGCCTTAAATGCGGAAAAGAGTTTGACGAGAAGCTTATCGATGATCCTGGCTCAGAAATATATCCTTCATGCCCTGACTGCTGGAAAGAATGGACTAATTACGCGGTTATGGTGATGAACGAAATGAGGCTTGATATGTCTCTTCCGGAGCATAGAAAGGCACTTCGAAAATATGAAAAGGCATTTTTTGGTTTAGAAAAGTCTGAAGGTGAGCTCCAAAAGAATCCTGACAAACGTCCAGAATAGCAAAGATAGCTAGCTGACTAAACCTCTTTAGATTATTTTCAGAACATTCAAAGCAACGCCGGGTACCGTCTGTATGAACTTATTTGCATCAGGCAATGTAAGGATCGCCTCCTTGAGGCAAATAATGAACTTTTCTCGTTTGGATTCGCTCAGGGCCCGAAATGCTCCGATTAAACTGCCTATATTTAGCTTGTTTAATATTTGTGGGTCGTTGCAAATCTCTTCGCAATACAGCCTTAGCATCCAAACGATATTTGAAGTATCAAATTCAGATAAAACATTCATCCATGTGGTTACCACTAAAGTTAATTTCTCAGGGTCAATAGATGATGCTGCATTTAGTGCCAAAACAATGGTTTGACGCTTCTCAGATTCATTAAATTCGTAAAACTCTGCTAATTTCTTGCGAAGTGTGGATTCTCGTACAAATTCATGCAAATTGCCCAATATTTGAATAATACTCACAGCATCACTAGAACCCGAATCCAACGCTGGCTTTAGGTCCATATTAGTATTTAATTCTAATTTCTGATCTTCAGGCCGGTGTTCATACATAAACTAGGCTTAAATAGAAGTCCTAGAAAAGTCTCATATGGCCTGTCTTGTAATAGTCGGAGGCTTCTATGGCGATGAGGGGAAGGGAAAAATTGTTGCTTATCTTGCCAAAAAAGAGAGTCCATTCATAGCTGTGAGAGGCGGAGTTGGCCCTAATGCAGGACACACATTTTCGTACGAAGGCAAGACTCACAAAGTTAGAATGTTACCAAGTGCAGCTCTTAATCCATCGACCAGATTGATGATCGGTGCTGGAGTTTTGATCGATCCTATAATTCTGTCAAATGAGATTGGCGAATTCAGTGCATCGAATAGAACTTTGATTGATTCACAATCTGGAATTATAGAGAAAGTTCATATTCAAAGAGACATCGAAGCAGAGCATTTAAAGAACAATATAGGCACAACAGGAACGGGCACTGGTCCCGCTAACGCCGACAGGGCGTTGCGTTCGCTCAAAATTGCTAAAGATATCCCAGAATTGATGTCTTACGTTGGAGACGTTAGTGGTGCTGTTAATGAAGCTCTCGATAATGGAGAAAGGGTATTGGTAGAGGGCACTCAAGGGACTTTCCTTTCACTTTATCACGGTGGCTACCCTTACGTCACCTCCAAAGACGTTACTGCTTCTGGAATATGCTCAGATATAGGAATTGGGCCTAAAAGGGTTGACGACGTCCTTATTGTATTCAAGGCTTATGTTACTCGAGTCGGAAAAGGGCCGTTGGAAGGTGAGATTTCTAGTGATGACGCTCAAGCTAGGGGTTGGTTAGAGCACGGCAGTGTAACAGGTAGGCAAAGAAGAGCCTCGCCTTTTGATCCAGGATTAGCTAAAAGAGCGATTAAACTAAACGGCGCAACCCAAATAGCGATTACCAAGTTAGACATTCTGTTTCCTGAGACTACAGGAATAACGGATTTCGCAAAGCTACCACAAAATGCTAAGAATTTTGTTGGAGAGGTGGAGAGAGAGACTGGGCTTAAGGTCGTACTAGTAGGAACAGGGACTGAACTAGATCAGATAATCGATAGAAGAGTATAAGTAATCTTGCTCATGACAATTAGTCTCTCTTTATCTTTTGGAAATATTGACACACATGAATGCTCGTGGCAAAAAAAGAGATATCTAGTAGTTTGGTTATAAGTGATGTGTCACAATACTTGACCTATCTTTCTCATTCTCCATCTCAATCTCCATCCCCGGCTCTTTCAACCCTTGAGTATAGACAGATAATCATAGCCGACTTGCGAATGACTTTTAATAGCACATATAGTATCTCTAGTAAAAATTGCGATTAAAGTCTCCATGCTACGTGAAATTGCTTGATTTAAACAGCTTTGGTAGATTAGTCTGTGCGTTAGAACGCACGCCAATGCCTGCATTCTCACTAGTTTTGAATGAACATT
>JAICVW010000070.1 GCA_025935105.1 Nitrososphaeraceae archaeon | reverse complement strand
GTTTATTCTTCGTTTCCATTATGGTATTTTGCATCTATCAGCCCAGTTATGCAGGGCATGCTTAATACGCTTTGTGTTCATGTGGTTTTTATAATACCCATAGTTTTTCCTACACCTGGCAGCAAAAACCAATTGACAATAACTAGCAGTCAATTATAACCTAAAGTTAAATTGGAGGCACTTTAGTAGACATAATACTACCGAATCTATTCTCCGTTCTAGGGCTCCAGAGACATCACTTACATCTCAACAAAACTTTTGTGTTATGACTGTAACAACTAAGATTAGCATGATCTGCTTGTCTTAATAACAATATAATATAGATACCAAAAAAGCAATACAAATAAGGATTATAAACCGTGAAAGATTAATAATAGAAGGCTTTGCCTATAATTAATCCGAAAATAGAGGTAGAAACAACACCCAGCTTTGTTGCCAAAGTATATGAGAAATTACAAAACAAGATTTCAGTTATGCAAGAAGCTACAGATAGACCTCTAACACTATGTGAAAAAATTCTCACAGGACATCTCTATGAAAATGTGGATTTTAGTTCAGCTAATGCTTTGGTTAATGGTAAAAGTTATGTTCTTCTGAATCCAGACAGGGTTGCATTGCAGGATGTAACGGGGCAAATGACGATTCTCCAATTCATGCAAGCCGGCCTAAAACGAACCGCTGTTCCAACAACAGTTCACTGTGACCATCTTATTCAGGCAAGAGTAGGAAGTGGCCCTGATACAGAGGCTGCGCTTTATGAAAATAACGAGGTGTACCAATTCCTTGAATCGGCATCAGGAAAATATGGGATAGGATTTTGGAGACCTGGAGCAGGTATAATACATCAAGTAGTTTTAGAAAACTATGCTTTTCCAGGAGGGTTAATGATCGGAACAGACTCGCATACCCCTAATGCGGGCGGGCTAGGGATGGTCGCTATAGGTGTGGGGGGACTTGATGCAGCAGAGGTAATGGCTGGTATGCCTTGGGAATTATTGTATCCGAAACGCATTGGCGTATATCTTACTGGAGAGTTAAATAGATGGGCCTCTCCCAAGGATATTATACTTTATGTGACATCAAAGCTCACGGTCTCTGGAGGAACCAATGCAATAATAGAATATTTTGGACCTGGAGCTAAAACCATAAGCTGCACGGGAAAAGCAACTATAACAAATATGGGTGCAGAAGTTGGTGCTACTTGCTCAATATTTCCATATGACGAGAGGATGGAAGTATATCTTAGAGCGACTGGACGAAGAGAAATAGCTGACCTCGCGAATAAACATGTTGATCTACTTATTCAAGATCCACAGATAGAAAAAGAAATATCTGAAAACAGACAGAATTCGATAAACTTTTTCGATCAATTAATAGAAATCGATCTTTCATATCTTGAGCCATATATTGTTGGCCCACATACTCCAGACCTTGCAAGACCTATTTCAAGGATGGAAGAAGATGTAACGAAGAACAAATATCTTGACACAATTTCGGTTGCTCTTATCGGAAGTTGCACAAATTCTTCATACGAAGACATGTCACGAGCAGCGGATATAGCGGAACAAGCAAGAAAAAAAAGAATCAAATTAAAAGTACCATTACAAGTTACGCCAGGATCAGAAATGATTAGAGCCACAATTGAAAGAAATGGCCAGATGCGATCACTTAAAGACATCGGTGCAAATGTACTTGCAAATGCATGTGGCCCATGTATAGGACAATGGAGCAGACCTGAATTAAAGAAAGGCGAGCCTAATGTCATTGTCACATCGTATAACAGAAATTTTCCAGGACGTAACGATGGAAGAAGGGAAACAATGAATTTTATAGCAAGCCCAGAGTTGGTCACAGCTCTTGCACTGGGAGGAAAGCTCTCGTTTAATCCACTTACTGACGAATTGATTGCAAATGACGGAACAACATTCAAGCTAGACCCTCCAAAAGTAGCACCTGAAATTCCAGAACATGGTTTCAAAGATGCAAGTAGTAGCGTCTATGTCGCGCCAGTTAATGCTCCTTCCAAAGTAGAAGTAATAATTGACAAGGATAGCCAGAGATTACAAAAACTCCAACCATTTCCAAAATGGGACGGCAAAGATTTTGAGAAATTACCGATATTAGCAAAAGTAAAGGGTAAATGCACAACGGACCACATTTCACCAGCAGGACCATGGTTAATGTATAGGGGACATTTAGACAAGATAAGCGATAACTTACTTCTTGGTGCAGTTAATGCTTATCACGACGGAGAAATAGGAAGTGGCAAAAATATTCTTAGCGGTAAAACCGAGTCATTTTCTCATATTGCTAGAGATTACAAAGAAAGGGATCTGAAATGGGTCATAGTAGGAGATAATAATTATGGAGAGGGCAGTAGTAGAGAACATGCTGCTATGACTCCAAGATATCTAGGATGTGCGGCCGTAATAGCCAGAAGCTTTGCCAGGATACATGAAACCAATCTTAAGAAACAAGGAGTACTAGCATTGACATTTGCAGATCCATTGGATTATTCCAAAATTATGGAAGATGACCGGATTAGTATTATCGCATTAAATGATATCAAACCTAAAAAATCTATCAACTGTGTTTTGCATCACATTGACGGGAGAGAGGAAGAAATATCTTTATTCCATTCTTACAATCAATCTCAACTCAATTGGTTTCGGACAGGTTCCGTCCTTAACATGCTCCGTTCGATAGGAGCCAATTAAGTGAAGGTTACAATGTCGACTAAACCTGTATTATCTTTTTCTTTACTATCGGAAGTCTTCGAATTTTGTTCTTTAGTATATTTGTGTCACATCTTCCACAGTAGTTTGTACTTTAGCTGTTATTAGCGGATAAGAGACAAAGTTTTCAAGAAATACATCACGGAAATATATGTCATCCCGTCCTACCCTTCTTGCTAGATCTCACTCAGTTACTATGTCTACTGGTATATTCTTTAGAGTTATAATAACTCTCCCGACCACACTTGTAGTCATAAATGAAGCTGCATCGCCCAGTTTTGAGCGGTCGAGGCATACGACATCTATACTCATTTGTCAACGTTGGTTTTGGCTTGTTCCGCAGTATCAGACTTTGTCAGACTATTTATCATCGCTTTTACTTTGCGGAATAGCAAGTCGACTTATTGCGCTATATTTCTGACAAATAGATCAAAATAATAATACATAATACAAAGACATCACTACTTTCTTTTCCGCATTACTGTTCGGAAATTTAGACCCAGCTCCCCGCGCACGCCATTAAGGAATGCAATGAGCAAGCCACTGGTAACTATTTCAACAAACAGCTCGATTAAAGAGGCTATTGAAACAATTGCATCATTTTTGTCGACAACTAACAAATGCCTCACATTATTTTGCGGCATCTTGTCAATTGCGATTGATGGAGAAAAGTTAGAATTGATAACAATAAGAGGAGAGGACATTATTTACATAATAGTCACAACGCTAGTATTTACGTCATTGATGTACACTTTTCTGACTAAATCTTGTTCAGTAACTAAACCTTTGGGCTTGTCATTCTAATCCATTACTATCGACGAGCTCACATTCTTCACTTTAATTTTCCTAGCTGCTTCCTGAACAGAAGCCATCTCTGCAACGAATTCTAGCCTTTTAGTCATTATATCGAAAACAGTTAATGTCCTAAGTAGGCGGAATAGATCCTACCATTAATCATAGCTATTTAATATTTGTACGATTGCAATATAGATCAGTCGATATGAGTTTACAACCCTCCATATCAATGTAAACAATTCACATAAACTGCAACATATGAGTTGACTAAAGAAGTGTTCAATAGCAATTAATGCAGATTTATTAAGGATCCTGAGGGCTTTATTTTGGTAGTTATAAGTAATTATATCGTAATAGTATCATCTCAAACTAATCAATTAGCTCACTAGGATAGTGTGAAAACAAGTTCTACGAGCTCTTCATAATGGATATACTACGTCAAGAATTTGTGTCATTGCGATTGCCTTTACTATATCTGTTTTTGTCCATCGTTTGATTCATTTCTTCTCTTAAGGTTTCCATTTCGTTTGAGTATATTTGCATCCTTCGTTCTACTTTTTGTTCCTTTTGACTCATTTCTATTCTCAAGTTTTCCATGTGGTCTGCATATTTCTCCATCGTTTGATTCATTTCTTCTCTTAAGGATTCCATTTCGTTTGTATATCTGTCCATCCTTCGGCTCATTTCTTCTCTAAATATTTCATATCTTTCTTGAATGTATTTTATATAATATAAGCAGAAAATGAACAATTGAATCTGCTGCCTTAGCACAGTAAATTAAGTCCTGTCTCTTTGTTTTCGAATTACCTACCATAGAGATTAAAGATCCTATTACTTGAAGAGTATCTCTCAACATAATTGAAAGCCGATAAATCCCCAGTACTATATTCTTTCTGCATCCCTGTCTCTTGTTCTTTCTTCGTTAAGTCGCTGCCACCATTTCTTGTATTTTTTTCGGTAAGTCTCCGTAGGCCATTCTATCGAAGCCAAAAATTGACAACACTGTCTCTGTCGCTTTTAAAAGCATGTCACGATATTTTTCTTTGTCATAACCGACCTCATTCTCTTCTATAAGGGCTCTAGGTGCTACCCTGTACAGAGGATTAGCATGGCTCGAATTTGTAAAGATGTATTCAACGCCTTTTCCTGGCATCATTGTCCTTCCTTTGCTTGCAAGAAGAATAGCGGCCGAAACATTACAGATCCACCCTTCAGAATAAGCGTATAACAATTCCGGCTGTCTGTATTGAAATACTTTTTGTATCTGCCCTAGACACAGTATCTGAGCTTGTAAGCAACTTGCCTCATGTAAAGACCTCAGATGACATTAAAATAATAAAGCCAGTTGCACTTCAATTTTGTAAAGGCCGTGAAAATGACACAAGTTTTTTTTGTCTACAATTTATAGATTAAAATACATGCGTCTGGCTTTCACAGCTGCTTCTAAAAAGCGGAAGACTAAATGCAAATGTTGCTCCCTTTCCATCGATTATTCTCGATCCATATTCTACAGCCATGAGCTTCAATTATGCTTTTTGAGATAAATAATCCCAATCCAGTGCCTGTATCAGATTTTGTAGCAAATTTTGAGAAAAGACGTGGTAAGATCTCAGGGTCAAGTCCAGTACCAGTATCCTCTATGCTGACAACAACTTCGTAGGGTTCACCTTATATGCACTTATGTTTATGCTACCTTTATTTGTGAATTTAATAGCATTATTCAAAAGATTCGAGATCACCTGATTTATCCTGCCCTTGTCTGCTTCTACGAAGATATCTTCTTTGGAGTTTATCAGTTGCAATATTACACTATTATCTTTGTGTTCCTTAATAATATGGTTTTTTGAATCTACTGCTGTGTTTTGTAGTAGCTCATTTAAATTGAAAAATTCTTTTTTTAGAGTTAGCAAGTTGCTTTCAATTTTGGTTACATCAAGAATATCTTCAGTAAGTCGCTGCAATCTCTTTGCGTTTCGGACTATGATTTCCATCATTTCTCGTTGCTTTTTTTCATTTTGCTTAGAATGAAGCAGGAAATCAGATAATCCCACTATAGGTTGTATTGGATTACGTAATTCATGTGCTGCTATATTGATAAATTCCCTCTGTGCTTTGTCATGCATTTTTAACTGTTCATTGGTATTAATCACTTGTTCGTATAGTTCTGTTTGTTTCCATAAATTCTCAAATATTGCAACATAAGATAGCACACCAGCCTTACTATTAGAATATGTTGATAGTCCTATTGCTTCGTCAAAAGTTGATTTTGAATCATCTCTTAATTCCATTACCAATGAATCTTTTCTATCGACTATGAGAATAGTGGCTCTAGTTTCTGACATTTGCTCTATAAATCTTACATTAGTTTTATGTGGATAGTCCAAGTTCTGTACTGTCCCATCAATCGATTTGTTTACAGGCATTAATATCCTCACGTCGACGTTATGTCCTAATGCTGCTTTTTCGGCTAATTCTATTGCTCCTATCTTGTATTGACGAGAAAATGCATTCGTGGTAGGAAATATAAGCAGTATTTCTTTTTTAGCTTGTTTTACTAGAGTCAAATACACTTCCCGTGCCCGAGAAGCACCTTGAAACACTTCAATATCTGCAACGTCTGTACCATCTTCTATATCCCTTATTCTTTGTGTTGCATCAACTCCATTTTTCCACAACTCTTCAAAAATCGAATTATAATGGTTAATGTAAAGGGGTTCGTTGCTAGTTAACAGTCTTCGCATCATTTTACCGCCTTCCATCTTGTCTATAGTTGAATGAAAGTATCTATTGTCAACAGCAAAGTTCATTGGCGGTAGATTTTTTAGGTGTCTTATTTGTACTCCCATATTCAGGAATCTGTTGACTAGATCTTTATTGTCCTTGTCTATGGTGGTGATCCATCGTATCCCCTCTCCTTCTCCATTCTTATATTTATCAAGTATTTTTTTGTATTGATCAAGGAAGTTATTAAAAACCATCTGCATTGCACCACTCGATGAACAAAGAAGTCTTTTTGACGCATTTTCAATAACGTGCTTCATGTGGTTGAATATTTCATCTGACTCTTCTAATAGTCTAGTTCCTGCTGGTTCTATCCCTTCTTCGATTTCTGTAATTTTCTGTTCAGCAGGTATTGCTCTGTGCCAGAAGATATCAAAAATGTATTGCATCTGTTCTACAACCTCCCTAATATTACTGTAAATTACTTGCGTTAACGGAGTAGCTTCTTGGAGTACAGTTGTAGCCATATACTCTGATTCGCTTACTGCTATGCCACCTTTCATTCCTTCTAAATGGCGAAGCTCGTCTACAAGCTGACTCCTAATTAGTTCTTTGCAATAATGGATATTTTCTTTAGTTATCTCTGTAAATGCTCTTATTTTCCCACCTCTTTCTCTAATTTCTTTATAGCCATTTCGGTATGCATCTATCTCAACAACTATGGATGGAGCTTTACTATCAAAACAGATATCCATTTCCTTTTTGACATTTTTCATAAATTGTACTCCTCTTCCAACAGCATTCTCAGAGCCATACAATACTTCAGTTATTCCAGAAATCTGCTTATCTTCAATTTCTCTAATCCTCTTTATAGCTGGTATCGCTTTATTCCATAAAGTATCAAAAATGTAATTCTCTTGCTCTACTATTTCCTGTAGATTGCTATAGATAAGTTGTGACGCTATACCTGAGGGATTATGTGAAACTGCTGGGGCAAGGTATTCGTTCTCACTTACCATGAAATTACTCTTGATTCCATCCAAGTGTCTAACTTCAGCAATTTTCATTAGTTCTTTGCAGTATGGGATGTTTTCAGTTGTAATTTCAGTTATATATCTTAATCTTACGTTTCTACTTTTAGCATCTAAGAATGATTTTCTCATTGATTCAACCCCAAGGGCTAATGGGGGACGAGTGCTGTTCATGCACGTATCAACTTTGAGTCTTGCATTAGAGAAAAACTGGGTTTCCCTATTTAACACGTTTGAAGACCCATAAATTATCTCGGTTTTCTCGGTCCCTGGAATTGAACTCACAAATTCTCTGTATTAGTATCATTATGAAGAATATAAGCTGTGTATGTATGTAGGACGATAGAGTTTATAAATGCTAGTGAAGTCGTCTATAATCCAATTTCTAAGAGTTCAACTCGGATATCTAAACCACCTAAAGGAATAATGAATCCTTTCTGAATAAGCGTTAACAATTCCGGGTAACGATTCATTCCTTGATACGCGGCCATACCCAAGCTACAACGGAATCGAGGTCGATCCGAACTATTTATGGGTCTTCGGCAAGGGCGGTATCGCATGTGCTACACATGCCTCGATCATCAAATGCAGACAAGGTAAGATTGCGCGGCCCTCCTGGATTTATCTTGATTTTGATAAACAGTTTTTTCCTTCTGCACCCGAGGTGACGTCTTTGTGCCCATGTGAAGATGGAACTCTTATTACTAGTATGCAAGGTAACATCTATACTGCGGATTACGAAATCAATCGTGCGTCGGATCGCATCGTTACAAGTTCATGGGTTAAACGGGGAGGCAATGCAAAGCAGGTGATAAAAATGCCTATTCCGTGTTGGTCCATGCTCGAGAGCTTGAGAGGGAATTTGCAGTCGGGTTAGTCGGGAGCGCGACCCTTCTCGCCTTAATTCACCACCCTTGGTCGTCCAACCAATGGGACAACGTTGAGACAACTATCTGGCTCAGACAATGGTGGTAACAGCGGATCTTAGATGCTGGCTATATTGGCTGAATGTAGTATTGTACCAGCAGGAAATAGACTCGTGGTAATAAGCCGGTGATTGTTGATAATATATCATAGCAGGCCCCCTCCCGTATGAATTGCGTATAATTCAGATAATCATAACCTTTACGTCGCAAATTTTCGGTCAAATGGACAACCCCGAAAGAGGATGTAGATTCGCTCCAACCCCTTCTCTACCTGCATATGTCAAATGTCCACACTTCAAAAATGGTACACCTACTACATTATTCCAATCAGGTGACGTCACGTTTGACGGCCATTTGACATAGGATTTATAATCTTCTATAACATTCCTATATATGATGCCAGCAGCGATTGACAGCGTAATCAAAACAAATGTAATTAAACAATGGTTAGGTGGAGATGCTCGAGACAAAATTGCCTCTGACAATCAAATTGGCGCCGGTACTATAAGCGGTATAATCAATGAATTCAAAAGAGGAGTCGATGCTGTGGAATACGATTCGGTTAGGGAATTATCGCTTTCATGTAGAAGACAGGGAATCAATTTAGGCGCGCTTGCTTCCTCCATCAGATTAGATAATTATATTCAAAAATTGGGCGCAAATCAGCAGGAAATTGAAACATCCATTACGAATCTAGCCAATTCCCCTGAACCCAAAAAGCTCATTGATGTTACAAATCAAATCGCGCAAATATCAATGTCTGAATCAATCCCGATTAATTTGTTGGGTAATCATATCAAACAACAGCAAGAAGAGAAACAGAAGCTTAAAGAGGAAATCAAACAAAGGCGCGCAATTTTAGAAAGCACAAACGTAGACATAATGACATTAAAGGAATACAGGAAATTAAAAG
>JAICVW010000098.1 GCA_025935105.1 Nitrososphaeraceae archaeon | reverse complement strand
TGTGTATCTTTCAAGCTGTAATACTGATTAGTTAGGAGATTTAGCGGTCTTGCCAAAGCTCAGCCATCATATATATATTGTAGCAACAAAATATGGTAGATTGAATTCGAAGAGTTCTACACATGTAGAGCCTCATGTAAAAGAGAGCAGCTACATACGGGATATTGTTTTTGGTTTTGGTGATGGAGTAAACACGTCGCTTGGAATAGTTGCTGGTGTGGGTGGAGCTCAGATTTCGGCGGACGTAGTAATTTTGGCTGCTTTGGTAGGCATGTTTACTGGGGCAAAGGCTATGGCAGTCCAAAATTATTTGGCTGTGAAATCACAGCGAGAGATTTTAGAGTCTGAGATAAGAAGAGAAGAATTTGAGATTGAACACCTTCCACACAAGGAGCGTCAAGAAATAGTGGAAATATATCAGGCAAAAGGATTCCAAGGCGATGAACTTCAGAAGGTTGTTGACAAAATAACATCTAACAAAGACGTTTGGCTTAAAACTATGTTGACAGAAGAATTGGGTCTAAATTTGGACATTTTAGGAAGCCCCATTAAGGGAGCCCTAGTTATGTTCGGATCTTTTTTACTGGGCGGGATACTTCCTATATT
Source organism: Nitrososphaeraceae archaeon (assembly GCA_025935105.1). GTDB lineage: Archaea > Thermoproteota > Nitrososphaeria > Nitrososphaerales > Nitrososphaeraceae > Nitrosopolaris. The sequence goes on along the minus strand of JAICVW010000098.1, from coordinate 7,160 downwards.
GCCCTATTTTGCAGTGAAAGCTGGACTACTATCTCCTTGGTTTTCTATCGCGGTAGCTATAGCCATAAGTGTGGTTTCTTCGTTCATAGTCGGAGCAACTAAGGGCCGAATGGCTAAGAAGAACTGGATTAAGGGTGGTATTGAAATGGCCGGATTGGGCACAGGGATTGCACTGCTAGGATATGGGATAGGAGCAGAATTTGTGAATATGGGGATAGTTAGCGTAAAAGGGAGTTGATACAATCATCACATTAGAAACATCTGCGTGAACGGGATAATTATTGTGGCGAATCGGAAAAATTTTTGTAAACATCAGAAACTTCTCTAATAGTATCCTTAACATTACTTATCGTGCCGGGTCTCTTCGACGTTGCTAATGCTGCCTTTAGTTCATTAACTAAGTCTGTTATGGAATTTAGTGCTACCTTCAGACTATCACTTATCTCACCAAGCCCTCTGCTATCACTTACTGTGCCAAAGGTTCTATTAGCAGATTTAAGGATCTCCCGGGCCTGTTCAAACATACCGCTTTGCTTCATCTCGATGACTGCGTTCTCGATCCTGAGGGTGGAGTTCTGTATAGATTCAGCAGTTAGCTTCATATTCTCGACGTTCTTCACAAATTCCGGCGTTTTGAACGTTTCCATGATGTCCTTTGCAGCATTTGCTGCTCCAAGTATTTTTCCCAAAGATTCCTGCACACCAGGCGACCCAAGTTCGCGAATAATCGAGACGGCATCTGAAGTTGTTTCCCTTATTTCAGTCAATTTGCCTGCCATTTTGAAAATTATATTCGGTCCATTAATTGAAGGTTGCGTGTTAAGCAAATGACAAAAGAGAATTCTTACTTTGGATAGCACTCATCTGGGTACATCGATACGTTACCCAAAAGGGAGCGTTAGACCTACACAAACAAGACAAAAGATTTCAAGCTTGCTTAGACTTGACGGGCGTGATACAAGGGCATAATCAATAAGGTATAATTGTTTGGGTGAACAAAACGGAGGCATATAAAAAGGGAAAATGATCATGGAGAAAATAATGAAGCAACATCTATTGTTAGCTCCATTATTGTAAAATAGCTATAAATGATTATTTGCTGATTATTACCTATTACAACTCAAACGTTGTATATTCTGTTGTCGAATACAATTAGAGCCATCTTGACATCACGCAAATTGTCTTTTATGACTGCAAATTGTGATTCTAATTCATTTGAGCCATACACTCACTTTCCTTTAGATCTATGAAAGGGATGTGCTCTAGCGAGGTAAGATCAAACTTCGATTGTCAGAATAAATACCGGTTATCTTTTATTTTAGACTGATTCCGGACCAATTTACTTCAAAACTGCGAACTGTATGAAAATTTACTCCGGCTTCGGCCTGCAGTCGAAGTAGCTGCTGTAATCGTAATTATTCCAAAAGGTGAGGTTTGATGGGAAACACTGGTCCTCATGGCCATAAACATCTAAACAATAGGATACGAAGAGACATTTTACGAAGTTGCATAAAGAGGGAAGTGAGCAATTTCTAAAACAAAAGAACCTTTTGCCGCGACTACAAAAAGAGGCCTAGAAATACTAGTGGAAACCCTCACGACGACAACGGTATATACAGTCATGAGGAGACATCAAAAGCGGTAGTAAAACGTCGACAGAAACTCTCTGATCTTTTGGATCCTGAATGAAGCTCAAAACCCGTTTTTCAATTCTGAATTAAATAAGTCGCTAGTTATGGCATGTATCTCTTTGAATGCTTTTCAGATTTAGGGCTTGTTTTACGAGTCGAATATTGAGCCGGTTCACTGGATATAGTCGGGTCAGTTAAAGCCATTTGTCACATATTAGGGAGTCACACCAATAATATTGGACGGATGCTCACTTTTGCAAACTCATTTCGTTCCGACATTTCATCGATAAGCACTTTTTGAGTTTCTCGGCGAATAATTTACACTTCTTCTTTGGCCCTACGCTTTCTTAGGATTACAGCAACAGCAATCAGCGCGATGAGTACTATTAGCATTGCAAAAAAGATTCCTTCATTTTTAACTGTTCCCTTTGGGAGAATAAGCAGAATGATAAGGATCTCGATAATCAATACCACACTTGTCTGTCCATGGATCACTGGTATTTGGTTGTTGAGATTCTTGGAAGTGATTGTAAAAGGTCAACGTATTCTAACAAGTAGCAACTATGGTTCTGAAATTTAGAGGTGGGGAAGGGATTCGAACCCTTATTAATTCGCTCCCCTCAAGGTTTCTCTGCAGGCGAACGCATGACCGCTCTGCCACCCCACCTTTATCAAGATCTAGATGCCATCGAATTTATGAACTATTTGTCCAAAATATAAGATTGAGTAAGCGAGTAACAGTCACTGAGTCTTTGATTGCTTTTATTGTGCCGAAAAGACTGCCAGATTATACCATGGTCTAACGGCTTTAATTGCAAGGGCTCATAAATGTGATATAAGTAAACATTTTTGTTAGATTGGCGCGATATATCCAATTCAAGTTGGATAGTGATCAATTAAGCTAGTTATCTCTCCTTTATTCGAGTATAGATGTAACATAAAATCAGAAGTCTCGTCATCGTTTGAACCAGAATTACATCTCTTTTAGCGGTTGTATCCCCAATAGATATGAAGCTACTTCAAGACATTTGCAAAAGGCCCAGATTAGACTAATTCGCGCGATCCTGACTTCTCTATTACTTTCCTTTAGGACAGGGGTAGTTTCATAGAACACGTTGAACGAAGTTGCTAAAGCGTGTATATATTTTGCAATGATCTTGGGTTTCAGCGACCTAGCCGCGTTCTCCACAACTAGATCAAATTTTGAAATGACTTTGATGATTCCAATCTCAGGTTCGCTATTCAACAGACTGAGCGACACTTTGCAATATTTTTCGCTTGATTTCTCTAAAATTCTTTGGGCTCTTGCATATGCATACTGCAAATACGGACCAGTATCGCCGTTCAAGTTTATAGATTCAGTAATGTCAAAAATGATGTTTTTGTCTAAATCGTATTTTATCAAATTATATCTTAATGCACTTACGGCTATGGATTCCGCTAATGTGTCCAATTTTTCCTTTGGATAGCTCGGATTTCTAGAACTTACTTCCTCGTGGGCTTTCAGTTTAACTAAGTCAATAAGATCGTCGGCGTTAACTTGGATGCCCTTTCGGCCAGACATTTGGATGGAACGTTTATCATCGATAGTAGTACCAAGGTTGTGTGCAGTTCTAGAACTCAAAGAGACTGGCTCATATCCAAGGTGCATGTAAATATTATCTGATTGTTGAATTTTCGAGAGGATACTCGCTATAATGCACTGTAAACGTGACTGCCTGGAGTCTATCACAGTAATGGCCTTGTCAGCAGAGGCAAATTCTGGATGTTTGTTTTCATTCTGCGAAATGTCTAAGGTCGTCGTCCATAGCACGGTGTTGTCCCATTGGCCAGAAAATTCTCTGTATGAAAACGGATCATTCACATAACCCACCTTCCAGGCTGCGTATGGTATATCCTTGGCTATATATGTCAGAGTACCATCACTTCTCACTATCACTTTTTCCTCGTCCCCCTGGCGTTCGGGTCTTATAGTCCAACAACCGGCGTTTTTTCCTTCCATTGTCAGTCGCACTAACCTTTTATCTTTGAGCCAATCGAAAGTTGTTTCCCAAAGATCAGAAAGAACAATTTGTGATTCAAAATTTACGAGGTCATAATGTGCTTTCATTCGCCAACATGTCGTCACTTGATCTCGCAGAACCCGAAGGACAATTGCAGAAGCAAATTTGGCAATTTCAGATTGCCCTGCCTCCAACTCCTTCAGTATATATCTCCTCTTTTCCTGCAAAGAAGGGTTGGTCAGATAGAGCTCATTTATTTTAACATATACATAATCTCCACAATACCTATCGAATTTCATTGGTTTTCTAGGCGGCTCAACAGGAAATCCTGCAAACTTGAATGCGACTATTATGTCAGCGACTTGCAAACCGGAGTCATCAACATAATTCAGAACTCTGACTTTATGATTCGTAAATTGTAAAATCCTGTAAATAACGTCTCCTAAGATAACATTTCGAAGGTGGCCAACATGAAGAGCCTTATTAGGGTTTACGCTAGTGTGCTCTAAATTTACCCGTTTTCCTTTGCCAACATCCCAGAAACCGTAGCTCGGGTCCTCTATGGCTTTAGATAACGTGATTTCGGAAAAGGTATCATTATTCACCCTGAAATTAATATACCCGCCTGGATGTGCCTCAACGGAAGAAATCATTGACAAGAATCCTTTCTCGTGCTCATCTTTAATTATCGGGCTAAGGTAACTTTCAACAAACTCCTGCGCAAATTGATAAGGTTTCGCATCATAAAGCTTACTTAATTCAAAAGCTATATTCGAACTTAAATCTCCAAATTCAGGTTTTGGTGGGTCCAGAAGTTCAAATTTGTGTCCAGGATGACCTAAATTGAAAAGTGCGGTTGAAATGAGCTGCTGGACTTCATCTACTAGTTTGCGAAAAGTCACTCTAGCGAAATGCACCCAAATATTTCAGCATCACTAGATTTATGGCATCTACCAGGCCTTTCCCAGCTCTGCCACCTACTACATGTTTAGCCTTTGATTTAACGGAATCATCAGAGTGGTTTAGTGCGACACTGCTGCCGCAAACTTCGAATAGTGGTAAATCAGTTTCACTGTCTCCAATAGCAGCCGTTTCTTGCGCGTTTAAATTTAGAATCTCGAGGGCCCTCAGCAATCCTGATCCCTTGTCAACACCTTTTTCATTTATATGGTATGCGTATTTACTGTCGCTGAGGGTTAGGTCTAGCCCATTTTCGACAAATACTTTAGCCCCTTCTCGCAAATCAAAAGTTCTTGCTAAAACTACTTCACTGAGTCTATTGAAAACGGGCTTTAACTGTACCTTTTCAATATTATGTTTTAGCACTTCATATCCCTTCAAGCAATTTTCTTTTCTAGCCAGTAGTATGTGATTATTAGGCGCGGTAGTAATCACTCCTCCATTTTCCCCTACCGAGAGGTGTGTAGTTCCCCCGAACACTGCAAGTACAAAGGCTTCTACTGACGATCTTCCGGTAACATAGATTACTCTTAAGCCCATGTCCTCTAAACAACGCATCGCTCCGAGGCCATCTAAATTCACTCTGCCGCAACCATCCTCGGTCAACGTTCCGTCTATATCAATTGCAAAAGCTTTAACGCTATTCAGATCTACTTACACCCTTCGCTCAAAGCACTCTGCCTTGAAATCAATTCGTCACAATTGCGCTGTTTGCACTTGTATAAGTGTAATGTTCTTCGCCTGTTCTTCTAGACGAGCATCCCTTTATACAAAGTGGCTTAGTCCAATTTCTAGGGAGAATGACCCAACCTAAGAAACCTTAGGTTCAATTGAAGACTCAGAGGCAAGAGAACTAACCAATCGCAAAACACTCCTCTGATATTATCAATCCGACTCTGCTGTAGTATTAATTTTACTGTCGTCACTGTAAGTTACAAACTATCTATTGATGATGTAGCAAATTACCTTTCAGTTTCATAACGGATATTAACACGGGATTGTGGGCATTACCTGATTGATGTTTTTGTCATATTATTATTTCCGTTGGCTTTTCCAAGACGTACTGTAATTTTTGGCGGCGATCTGACAACGACTTTTGTTTAGAGACATTGATCTTAATTTTGAAACCATATCTGAGTCTGCTAGTCCACTTATCGACCTCTTGTAGACGTCCAATACCACTAAGTCTCTCTCCTTCTTCAGTTACCACTAAGAAATTTGCCTTGTCTCCTCTTTTCATTGTAGAAATTCGATCGTAGAAATGGTGCCAATCTAGTGGATTTAAAATAAGTGCTTGAACTACCAGAATATCGCCTATTATAATGTCGGTCAAATAATTTGGCAGTACTTCTAAATCGCCTATTTTTGCGTACATCATCTTAATTGTATCCGAGTTAGTATATATCTTTTTTATAAAATTCTAGGGCTTCCACTAACTATTCTAGTTAAGTAATCAAATAATGGGAATTTCATAGGATTCGCATAATAAAATCAAATTCATTTGAGCCTAATAAAGAACGTACTAAGGTATCCTTAAATATTGTGCAAAAACGACGGAATGACGGGGCCCGTGGCCCAGCCAGGACAGGGTGCTATTCAAAGAAGCATATGCCTCCGAAGCCAGTTGTCGTGGGATCGAAGCCCACCGGGCCCGACTGTATCAATCATACTATTGCTATTTGGCAATCCTTGATTCTATGTCAACAGAAATACTAGTGACCGTGTTCATGGTAGGAATACTTATATGAGTTAAGTTATGTTACTGCATGGTTAAGTATTGGCAGAGGTAGAACTTGTTAAACTTGACGATCGAAATAATATGCTTTTAGAGAGACGCGAGTTAACCGTACTTCTGAAAAATGTTGCCGGAAGAATCAAAAAATCGGAGGCGGCGGCATTAGTAGCAAAACAACACTTTACAGGCAAGGCAGTACTTCCTATTTCAATGACTTGCGTTAAAGGTAAAATCGACGTACTGGCTACTTTCTACGTTTACGAGGATGAAAAAACTGCAAAGGATCATTTACCTAGATATATAACGCTGAGGTCTTTGCCTAAGGATGAAAGAAAAAAAATTCTCGCTGAAGAAAAAGCAGCTAAGTTAAAAGCAAAACAGGCACTTGCGGGGCAAGCCAAAGGACATAGCAGGAGCAAGAGATAACTTGGCAGACAAGAAGAAATCAAAGGGTGAGGTATCAGTTCATCTATTTTATCAGATTCAAGGCGAAAATTTAACCCGCAAAAAGAGAGACTGTCCTAGATGTGGAAAGGGGGTATTCATGGCTGAACACCGTGACAGATTCAGTTGCGGCAAATGTGGCTTCACAGAGTTTTCGGAACATTCGAAAAAGGGGTCCAGAAAGCGATAACCGACGAAAGGGCGCAAATCTTGATTGAGGTAGGGGTGTGGGTTCATGAAGTTATTGAACTCATCTGAAAAGTCTCATTAGGATCATTATGCAGCCAAGTTGAATGAATCCTAAATAGAGTGATGCTAGTCTTTCATATTGTGTCTGGATTCTTCTGAAACTCTTGAGCCATCCAAATAAAGAATCTTTCCACGCTA
>JAICVW010000419.1 GCA_025935105.1 Nitrososphaeraceae archaeon | reverse complement strand
GACACAATTGCAAGAAGATGTCTTGGGTTCTTGTAATGGTATAGTTAAAAATCAGGTAGATCTGATTGAAGAATATTCAAAGAAAGGTATAGTAACCCAAGAACAAACGATATCAGTTATTAAAATGATAAACAAGCATATTGAAGGGTACTTGAATTATTTGAAATAAAACCCTGTTAGAAGGAGCGGAGCAAACAACAGAAAAATCCATCTTACTTGGTCAGGTTACCCTTATCAGAACGTTAGCACCAACTGCATCGGCAGATTCGGTTTCTCTTCAAAAGCTTCTCGACGACGCTAAGTCGGCAACGCCAGAGGCAGAGAAGGACAGCTATTGGTCAAATGATAAGCTAACTAGAATTGGTGTGTTAGCGAGTATTGGCGCTACTGCTATGAGTACTGATAATTACGATGAAGGATACTCGATCCTATCATGCCTCCTAGATGAACTTGATTCGCTTACAGTCGCTGAAAGGATTCAGGCGGAAAAGCTCTTGCTTAACCCCGGCCGTAAGTTTGATGACTTAAGATACGAGATCGAAAGCTCATGCGGAGTGGCATGCTTACTCAGAGCACTACAGTTGGCACAGACAGAAAGGTCTAGCGACGAAGACATAGTACGGTTTCTAGAACGATCTGTCGAATATCTTAAATCCCAAGCAAATCATGCTAGAAGACAATATTATGATCTGGCTAAACAGGCGCTCAGTCAATTTAGTCCTGCAGCATCTTATGATGCCACCGAATAAAAAAAGGACGTTTCACCTGTAATAATACTCATTCTTTCTCTCCAAATGCGCTGCGCTGGACTTTACACCAGCATTTGCAAACAGAATATCGATACGGCCCTTCTGTTCTCCCACTACGCCATACAACCGATCAAGATCTGCCATATTGGAGACATCGCCTTGGACACCACTGATATTGTTTCCACCGATCTGCTTTACTGCTGAGTCAAGTTCGCCTCGGCGGCGACCGGTGATGAAAACATACGCACCTTCTGCTACAAATCTTTGCGCTGTAGCAAGTCCAATACCACTGTTCCCACCTGTGATGACTGCAACTTTATCTTTGAGCCGGGAGTTCAAGATGTCGCTTTCCAATTATTTATTACTCTTGTTTCTTCAATTAATCAGTTTGGGAATATGGTGAATGCATTCCTTTTCTTTGTTGCATGAATCTGATATTGGTCTTCTAACTCTGAAATTTTCGACTATAGAGAGTAATTCATCTTTCGTACATTCTTGAGAATTGCTGAAGTCGTTGCCATATAACGATTTTTCTGAATCATGCAACAGAGCACATTCCTTCTTTGTTGGAGTTATTCACTGCCTGTTGTGAGTATGCAAAGGTGCCTGATTATAGTAAGAAATCGGCTTTTATGTCTCAAGTTACAAACATACAAACAGTTCTTGAAAATATCCCTGAGTCTCAACATTATTATTGGATATAAGACTGACTTGTTTTGTCAAAATTCTTTACGATTTCAAAATGGTTATCAAATCTAGTTTCTCTGAGTAAAGTAAGCTCTGGGAACAATGCGGAAGGATCTTCCTTTGCCATTATTGAGGTTGGATGCTCTTTTCCAAGAAGGGAAGAACATAGATCATATGTCATTTGTCTTACCCGAAATTCATCCACAATACCAAAGCTATGCAGATATTCATGTGCCAATACCATAAACAGATACGAATTATATTCTTCTATAGACTTATGCAGTTGGATTACCTTTAAGATGGTTCTATTTGCGACAATTATGTTGGAGCCGAGGATGTGATAAGCTCCTATCACAGTAGGCAATCCCTGTAGAACGAGGCTCAGTCCAGCTCTATGCATATTAAATTTAGTTTTAACTGCTAGTTTTACTAATTCGAATGCCTCATTGAAATCCTTCAACTTTAATAGCTGTTCTCGGAAATTAATCAAATTCATATATCTATTATTTAGCAAAACTGACTATAAAACCTAGGTTTTATCGACCACTAGTTTTCCGAGTCAGGTTTACAGTTGTAATTCTTATCTTAATACAACCTTAAGGATACGATGAAAGACCTAGTCTCAGTCTTGCGATAGTAGCAGCCAATAATCACTATGCTGGCTTTGGTCCTGGGACTGTGAATATTTTTAGGAATATGTTAGGATTGAAAGAAGCCACTTGGCAGGAAAGAAAAAAAGAACAAGAAAAAGGACAGCCTCAGGCGCACGACACAAACCAACGTACGCATTCGTTGCACAATCGGAATACAGTCGGAAGTGGTTATTACGAATCTTCTTTATACTTGTGATAATATAGAATAGTGGTAGAAGATGACTCATCCATTTGATAAGAATATAATGACTACATTATATGGTTGAATAAACTAACTTACTACAGCTTATTGGCTGTCTGCGAGAAATAACGACCTATATTCATATTTAATCCATTCAATCCAATTTAACTTAACTTGTTCCTTTATCTCTTCAAATCACTTCATTTAGCCACCTTGGGTTATTTAGGAATACACTATGGTGAGTCTAGATACTTTTTGTTTCTCTCTTACACTACAGTCAGCCAGGTCTCCAACTAAGAGAATCCTTTCTATGAAGGAAGGTTTTCCTTTGCTATGGACGTAACTAACAAAAAGGATAAAGCTTAGAATGAATAGAGTATTCTATACGCAATGAATAGCTCATCTTCCCTGACCCCATTCAAAATTGACAAAGATTCAAATAATATAGTCAAAATCAATGAAAAAGTTAATCTTACAAAGAAACAATACAAGGTTTTAAAAATGATTTGCAATTGATTTCTGAATACATGGCAAACGCACTGATTGAAAAGATGCAATATGATATTGAAGACGGTGATTTCTCTGATGTTTTACTAAGCAAGCTAAATGAAGATGAAGATGACAGAGGCAAAATAAATTCGTCTTTATCTAGTATTGAAAAAGAATATAATAATATCCAATGCCCTGATATATCTTGGTAGTTACATATGAACGGCAAAAAGTGATCGAAGTTTTATATGATCCCTGCTGCTGTCTGTCGCTTCATTTTAAGTTGTGTCTATTTAAGTGATAAGAGCAGCAGACTACATAAAGAAGAAGACGAAGGTAAAAACAAATTCGTCACTTTCTAGCCTTCACATGTAAGTTATTCTTTAATTTGTAACCGAATATATACACGGAATAGTACTAGAAGAGGTATGTCATCCAATTTTAGCACCGCATGTATATACTGTAATATCGGCAGGGCTTTAGTTAGATGATAAAAGAGATAAGCATGAACCGCCTCACATCAATTGAATAAGAGATGTATATAGAAGATGGTTCTTATTGTGGCCTACCGCCAGTTAATGGGTTTACACGGGAAAAAATGGCTTACTATAGCAGTTTGACAATTAATGCAATGCGACGTTTAATCGACGAGGCCATGAATTATGAAAAGACTTGAGACTCGAATATTCTAAAAAGTCTCTAATTGTCAAATTGCACTCGATAATATGTTACGACATGCTGAAGAATTGCGTCGTACGGCCTACTATGAATGATTTTGAGCTGACTAAATAGATACGCAGCTTTAGAACTAAAGCTGCCAAGTTCAAGCCGCTTCCCGGAACTTTTTTCTATATTTACGTTTTTCTACTGCTAACTTTCTAGCAGTCGTTTTCTGTAACTGGGAAAAATTTCCCAGTTATTT
>JAICVW010000254.1 GCA_025935105.1 Nitrososphaeraceae archaeon | reverse complement strand
TTCCCATGCTAGGCTTTCAGTTAATCCAATCATACCAAATTTACTTGCACAATATGCAGATATATCTGGAAATCCTGTCTTTCCGGCACCTGAGCTAACATTAATAATGACACCATCGCCATTTTTTATCATAAAAGGAAGAACAGCCTTAGAGAACAGAAAGGCACCTTTTAGGTTGATATCTATTGTCTTATCCCATTCTTTCTCGGATGTATCAATTAACTTCTTGACATAGACTACTCCTGCATTATTCACAAGGATATCTATGCTTTTGAAATTTTCAATAGTTGATTTGACAACGTAATCTATTTCTGAGGCTTGGCTAACATCACACTTTATGCCAAGTATACTGTCCTCTTTAGCAGCAGTAAGAGTACCATTACTATGTTTTGTACTTTTTACGATTTCCTTGATTTCTTTAACTGTAGAATCAATTTCTTTTTGAGTCCTAGAACATATTACCACATTTAATCCCATTTTTGATAACAATATGCCAGTTTCTTTTCCAATACCTCGTCCACTGCCAGTAACAATTGCAGTTTTATATTCCAAATCTTTCAATCTTGAATAATAATGGTTTATTTCCAAATATTTAGCTGATCGAGGAAAGACAGATCTAATTTGTTAATCATGTTAGCCTTTAGATAGGCATGGAAAAAGCAATTGCATATTTAACAACATTTAAGCCCTGACTTTCACAAGGTTTACGTGTCCTCTAGTGCAATTTTCATGACTACCCAGATGTGAACATATCATCTCTTTGGTTTTGATTCGGGTGATTTTTCGTAGATATATAGCCGCATTTTTTGCAAGTTATAATATATAACCAGTTTACCAAGACCAAGATAATGATAAAACCTATATAACTAGCCTTCTGCCCTATTGCAAGACCTGCATACTACATAAGAGGGTAATTACTACTATTATATCGCGGTTAGACATGCCATTCAGCCTAGTTAAGGCAATAAAAAGTACCCATAGACATCCTGCTAATAGAATTTTACATCTTATAGGGTTACCTATCTACGTTACTGGAATTACATTAATTGCTGGCTATTTCCTGAATCTTAATACTAATCCCATTACTGGATTAATCTTATGGCTAGCAGCTGTTTGTTTGTTCTTGATAGGTCACAAGATAGAAGGAAACCTCAGAGCAATCACGCTGATAGTACTTTTCAAGTACTTATCACGGAAAGCAAAACTAATTCAATATACATGACGAAGTACGATGAATGACAATACGAGCTTGGTATTCATGTTTGTTATGTAGATAAAGGCATCAGATTTCTCTAGTAGCACAAGTTCACTATTCTTCTCTAGTCTTTTTTGTATTAATGGTGAAGGTGGTGAAGGCAGTGAAGGCTATAGAGAATATATCCTCATATAACAAGGACCGAAAATTCTGGAAACCTGACTAAATAAGCGACAATTGAACGGAAATAGGTTCTATTTTCGTAAATCATTACGCGATATTTGGCTTAATGACTATCCTAACCTCCAATAAAGCCTTCACACCATACACTGCCTCCACCTATCACAGGATAGATTACAATGTTTCTTTCCATGCTCTTTCATTCCGTGTTGGGCAGCATTTTCACTACGACATATCCTTTATGTATTCTAGTGCGATGAACAGGACAATTTTTAGAATTTGATTCCTTTCTTCCACCAACAATATTATTGGACCAAATTTGATTATGATGGGCTGCGCCCCTTTAAAGGAGATCTACCTCTTTTTAGTCCCATCATTAATCCTGGTACAAATCCTACTCCAGTAGCCACTGGTAGTCCTGATATTGCAATAATAGATGGATGTGCTGCAAACTGTGCAGATGTACTGTTAAGTATATGAAACGTCTGTTCATATGCGTTAGACAATGTATATCTTGTAACATTCTCCAATGAAGCCCATTTGACATCTAACAGGCCCTTATATGATAAATATGCAAGCGCAACTACAAACAACCCAATAATTATTGCTGCAATTTTCATTACCTTCTTGATAGCATAACCTGCTAATATGCCAAATAGGAAGCCTCCGCCTCCAGAAAAGATTAAATCTTCTATTGGCAATTGAAAACCTCCCATTATGTCAGTAGCTGTTGTCTTCTCTCGATTTCTTGCAATCTTGTTGATAATGCTACAAGCTGATCTGACAATTGTGATATAGCATTCAATACGTTGTTTTAATGTCAGTGTAGAAACATTACGATTTTTAAAATATGCAGCATAACCATTAAGAACAAGATATGGATCTTCCTGTTTCGCAATAGCATTTGGCTAACGTGTCAATGAATTATTATAAAGCATTACATTCATTCAGTCCTGCTTCTACCTTTTGCGCTTTGAATTTGCTAGAAAGTAGGTTCTGCCTAGCACCTTAGTGATGAAAAGTTTTCTCTGCAATCCATTCATCTGCTTTCAGTATTTTTAAGCTGCTTCTATTTTTATATCCTTTTATTGCTGATTAGCCACACTTCATCTATTTAAAGAACGTTCTTTCGTTTTAATGGATATATAGATAGATAGGTAGGTAGATAGGTGCATCATTCTTATTGAATAACAGATTATATCCAGATTAGCTACAAACTAAAACTGCGTAGGTTATCATGAGCCTTATCAGTCAGCATAGACCTTGCTAACATCATATTCCTGAGATATCTCTTATCAGCTGAAAGTCTTTCGAACCATGAACATCACTTATCCCTGTTCTGGTGCCACTGCATAACATGGTATCAGAGAATATCCTGGTCTTGGTAGTGTTAGCAGTAGCAGTGAGTGACAGAATACTATTGCATTCAGCAGTGAAACCCAAAAAAGACAAAGAAATAGCATTGGCTAAAAGTCTCTCTTTGCATGTTTGAAAAAGGAGACTTAGTAATAATGATTATTTGTCTCGAAAACAATACAATAGCCTACATACTATTATGATTACAATTATTGTGTTGTGTTGTATTCTTTTCTATATCTATCGTACAGATGGAGCATTGGAAGAAGAAGGATTATTATTGATTTTCTCAAGAATATCTGCTATTGCTATTCTTATAGAAGTTACTCCTGTTCGAAATGGATAGGATCCAGATGCTTGATCCGTAATAGGATTTATCCATTCGTAGAAGGCATGTATATGTGGATGGCCTTCTGAAGCAAGCTTAGTAAGCAAAATATTACATCCTTCAGCTTTGTTAAACCTACTTCTAGCTAACATCTCTATTCCAGTAGTCCACGGCCAAAAAGTATGGTTATGGTATTGATATGGCTTTAGAACCCATGGTCCTGTTCTTTTTAGTTCAGTTTCTGTTACAAGTGGCCATTTTTCCTTCCATGCCCTATTTCTAATAGCGTCAAGGGTACTTATTGCATGCTTATGAAGAGACTCTTGAACGACTTTTGATTCCCCCTCTTGTTTCTCTTTTTGTGCTTGTTCTTGGCTTTTTGAAATATGGCGATAACTATGTTTATGCTTATGTATCCCAAGACTATCATTAGAAGTATTTTGTGAAATTGCCATCAAATAAAATGACACATCTTGAGTGAGTATTCTACTAGAATCTGAATTACTGTATTCTTGAATATCAAGATAGCAACCATCTTGCTCAGACCATAATTTTTGTTCAACTCCACGTATTGTCGTGTCTATTAGGCGATTCAACTTGTCTACTTCTCGACTCTTTCCAAGCTGTGATAATAACGAAGATAAATCGTTTAAAGCAAGCAGCCAACAAGCCTGACTATAAACTATTTTACCTGCTCTAACGGCTGTATCCATCCAGTCTTCATTATGACTTTGCTCTAACAAACCATCATTATCAATATCACGACTTTTCAGGTGTTCTACAGCTTTGAGCATGCGGGGAACCGCAAATTCAGCTACTTTTTGGGGATCTGTTATTCCTGCCTTTGATAATAGAGCTGAAACGTAATCTGAGGAGTGTTCTGAGGCTATTACGGAAGTTTCAGATGATGAGGAACTAGTGGTATTATTATGTAGATGTTTAATGGCCCTAGCCAAGATCCAGGAAGTTGTAGAAATTATCAATGCAGTAGAGTCAATGTCTGGATTTAGTCCATACACTTCAGAAAAGCCTGCTTGATATATTGTTGTAGGTAATGCGCCCTCAAACTCTTTCTGTCTATTTTTTCCTACTACCTTTGCTGAAAATTTCATATCCGGAGAGCCTCTGCCATAAACTAACTTTTCTTTATTAGGTTCTATTTGATGGGACCAAATCTGGTATATGTGCTGCATTACTCCATCAACATTTCCAGAAAGAAACCAATCCTTTAGGATATATGAAGCATCTCTACACCATATTGCTTGATAAATTCCGCCTGGGTTTAGGCCCTGGAGTACATGTTCATTTGTCTTTTGTAAGAATGTTTCTGCAGTAGTCTGAAAAGATTTCCATGAATCTGAAGATAGTGATGAGAAAGAAGGACTATCGTTCTTTGACACACATTAGAGCTTTAAAGCCTCTATAAATTTTTTACTAAGACTTATTAGTAATATTATGGTTATGATTAATGAAAAATGTCGTCAGGAGAAGATGCGCCATCAGAGCAACATAGCGTCACGTGCAAGCTATGTGACACAAAGTTTGAAAGCTTGGGCGATATGCAACGTCATGTATTAACAGAACATATGCAAAAAGGAGACTATCAACTTCCCCCAGAAAATGAGAGATAATGGGCAGGGCATGGCGTGACATGGCAAGCAAGGCAACGCAAGGCATGACAAAACCTAATATCTGCGAGAAAGGAAATCCATAATACTTGCCTTTATCAGGACATTATCAGAAGGAAGAAGGACTCGATTATCGACATGCAAAGTACGACATTGAAGCTTTTATTGCTTTATAATTTCTAGACTTGGAAGGTAATCGTATAGCTAGGTATTGCTATCTAGCTCTGATTGATATGAACAGAGCTATAATATGCCAGCTATGATAATCTGAGCCATTCTGTTTATGATTTTCCATCCATCCATCCATTGAATTACTATTTGGTACACAAATAGTTTGATAGTGGTAATTAATCTTAGCTTTACGTGCTGATTAATTATACCAGCTCATACTATGAAGTTACAGCAAAGCTAGGATACAGAGTCATACCACCATCAACAAAAAATGATGCGCCAGTAACATAGCTAGCTTTATCTGAGGCTAAGAATTCGACTACATT
>JAICVW010000487.1 GCA_025935105.1 Nitrososphaeraceae archaeon | reverse complement strand
GTAAACATTTGAAAATGTGACAATGCTATATGACGAGTGCTTCTAAATGCAATCGACTAATCAAATTTTTATCAACATCCAATAAAATATTGCTTATCAAAGAATATAGGCAAGTGTCTGGCATATTTTTTGGACTGCCAGTGTCTGTAGATTTCAAAACAATGATCGAGTCATTGCTCAAACAGAAACCAGACGTGAGCTTTGAGCAGGTGAGGGATTTAATTGACGAGAAAAAACGTAAAATAGGTGCAGGCTATCTTACGGACCAGGGTGCTTTATTTCTAGTAGCCGCTGACCTAGGTGTTTCTCTTGGAAGCACAACTTACGCTGATGGCTCAATTAAGAACCTGTATATAGGAGCAAAAGACGTGACCGTTTCAGGCCGTGTTATGAACGTCTATCCATTACGCAACTTCATTAGAAAAGATACCAAGGAGGAAGTTAAAAGCAGAACATTGACCATATACGATAGCGAGTCGACTATTCGCGTTAGGATCTGGGACGACCGTCCCAGCAGTCCTGGCGATCTAAGCTTAACACCTGGAGACCTAGTAAAGATTTCTCGAGGCAATGTAAAATCAGGATTAGACGGTAAGCCTGTGATAAACTTGTCCTCAGTATCCCAGATAGAAATCATACAGGAAGATAACTCCTCAATCCCAAATATTGATTCTATTACGATAACAGTTGAAGGGCTGCATGAAACTATGCAGAATGCAGTAATTACTGGCTGTGTTAGTAACCCAAGGATATCTCAATTCACTAATTCTAGAGGTGAAAATACAAAGTTGCTGCAATTCCAACTTTCGAATGACTCCAGAACTAGAGATATAAGGACTGTTATCTGGAACGTGGACGAAACGAAGATACCGAAAATCTTCGAATCAGACTCCAAAGTCAGGCTGATAGGAGTTAAGGTGAAGGAAGGAAATCCACAATACAGCAGCGGAGACCTGGAGATACACGGGGATGAAGGCACAATTTTGGAGTTCTCCGGTGCCAAAATGGATATCGATATCAAGAGTCTGAGAGTATTGTCGTCAGGCAGCGAAACAGGCAGGGGCAACACTGCTTTTTTGGCAGTTGACAGTAGTGGGAATTTTGTGCGCCTAGCCATTGATAGTGCCTTGATAAATGAGCCACTGCATCCGGACACTATGATAGAGTGCGTGCCTAGCAGAATATTCGGAAATTCTTTTATTCTTAATAAGGAAGACTCTTATGTTCGGGTAATCGAAGATGATGAATCATTCCCAAAAAGCTCATCGCTAGAGTCAAAAATTAAAGAGGTCAAGATATCTGATTCACTTTATATTCTAGAAGTTATTGTATTGCAATCTCCGAATTCTACCGATGTTACCACCAAAAGCGGCGAGGTGGTTAGTGTTAGTGACACACTAATTGGAGACGATACAGGCGAGATTCGGCTTGTGGGTTGGAGGCAACATAGCGTAGAGGTTAGAAATCTTGTTGTGGGCGATCGAGTTAGGATATTAGGCGCATCAGCCACTAGGGGGTTGTCGGGACAGACAGAACTTACGTTAAGGGCTGAATCTTCTTTGATTACGATTAAATAGCAAAGGTTCCTCTTTGTACTTGGATATTTCAGTCATTCCAGAAGCCCCGAGTCATTACGTACTGTCTTTCGGCCTCAAATATGCTCTTGTAAATTCCTTCATCATCGATGTAGTTCCGCAGTATCCTTGCAGCACTATCTGCGCCAATTCCGTAACCTGACAAAACTGTTATCGCCATCTTTCCAAAATTATTGATTAGCGAAGCTACTTTCCATGCACGATCAAAACGGTGTTCTTCTTCAGGCCGTAACTTTTTGCCCCTAAGTTTGTTAGAGATAATAGTTGTCAATTCATTATCTGACCAAAATGTTGCAGTAATTAATCTAGATCTGCAGCTGGGGCAAAACAACTTTTCGGGTACATCCCTAGTTTGGATGGTTCTCTCCCATTTTGCGCAGCGGATGCAAATTAGCCTATGTTTGGTTTTCTCTAATCTCTCCTTGACCAGATCTATGATTCCTTTCTCTACATTTAATGGATTTGAAGAGAATTTTGTACTATGTTCAAGAATCGACTGGGCCAAATCAGAGAAATCATTTATTTCATTCCACTGAATATGAGAATGCCCTTCGCGTATGCTCTGAAAAGCCGCTTCTGTCCCTCTGACGTCAAATTTATCGTGCAAAAGTTCTCTGATTGACTCCTTGCTAAGAGGAGTTTTGGAGTATCTCTCGTATAACAAGCGAGCTACCCTTTTATCGTAAAGTGCGTCCTTTGGGACAACTCCGAACCTCTTTGCTACTGCCCAGACCTTCCAATTCATGATTTGCGTACCAGTAAATGAGGCAATAATAACCGATTCATAATCAAAAGAGTCTTTGAAGGCATTCTCAATGTGCAATTTTCCTATTCTCGCGTTTGATGTTAGCATAATTCGATATGGATCAGATCTAGTTTCAACTATGTAGCCCAGTTGTGAAGATATGATAGCGGACAGAAGACATGCTATGGTGCTATTGATCTTGGTGCCAAACATGGAATGAACCACTATAGTGTTTTTGGCAATATTACTTTCTACTACTATACTGGTACTGTCAGGCACTATGCCCAATTGGCTGATGCTCTTTTGGATTGAAGTGCCGGAAATATTTAATAATCCCTTGGTCACCTGTTGCCTCAACACGCCAACCTCCTGTGCTGTCGCTTTGTCTACAGGAATCATCTCCCCCACCCAGTATGGTATGTTTATTGCAACGCCTCGAAGAGGCTCAACGTTTACTACCATCCTCTTCCCATCAATAGAGATAATCCTCCATTGTGAGCCTTTGAGAACGAAAACGTTTCCGACCTCGGCGTAGTCTTCCACAAATTGTTGATCTAATGTCCCTACTTTCCGTTTGCTGATGATGTCGGTGACCTCGAACTTCATCACATGGGGAATCATTGAGAGGTTATCAAAGTAGTATCGGTAAGCTTTTAGACGCCGTCGAAATGTACGGTTTTCTCTGTCATATTTGACGATGCCGCTGTTGTCGAGTATTTCAATGCAGCTCTCGACATCTTCTATACTTGTCTGACTGAAAGGGTAAGCCCTTCTGATAAGCTTAAATGCATTTGACATCTCGATCACACTTTTGGTTTGAAGACACATGCCAACAACATGGTGTGCAATGACATCTAGAGCATTTGCATGCATTGGTTGTTCCTCAATAGAGCCTCTCTTCATTCTACGGATTATTGCTAAAGCTTCTAGGTAATCATCAGGATTATT
>JAICVW010000028.1 GCA_025935105.1 Nitrososphaeraceae archaeon | reverse complement strand
CCTCGATTTAGAACATCAGAATATCCTGGATGAAGATGAGAGACGGATTGACATGAGAATATGTACAATATATGGAGTTAATGTAGACGAGGCAGCCGAAATTCATACAAATTATCATCTGCACAGGATTTACACTTTCCTTAAAACAAGAGCCACGAAGCATGGAATGACAGAAGCAATTTATGTAGAACGATTACATGACTTGAATCTGCATCACTATGCTGTGCAGGTTTCAAAAGGAAGACTTAATGAAAACGCGGCAGTCGATATTCTATACGAAGGCTTGACATCTCGGGAGACGGGTCGAAACTATCTGGACGATAGATATAACGGCTTCTACGGCTAGATAGATTCAAAATGGGAAAGGACATTGTCTCACTGCTTCTAAATGGGAATGAGACGTTTAGGTGATGTTGCAGTACAGGTTGGTTAGTCTAGTGGATTTTGAACGAGACTGATATTGTAGCGGAACACGGGTTTGACTTAGAATCTAGGTAATCCTCACCTACCTAAATATTCAGCTGGACTCTTCAGACCATCGTGTAATGTAAATAATGAATTATTACAACTTACCTCAAAACAGACATAAGTTGGTCGGAATACTCTAATAGGGTTGCCGGAAAATGAAACGATCTGATGTTATCAACCATTAATCCTGCCACCGAGCAAGTTTTAAACGAATACGAAGGATTCACAAGGCATGATTTAGAAAACACAGTTAACAAGTCCAGGCGGTCTTTTTCGGAATGGCATGCTAATATCGACAATAGAGCTGCGTTTCTTTACAACTTTGCACACTACTTTAGAAAAGACAAAGAAAGACTAGCAAGACTCGTGACACTGGAAATGGGGAAACCGATAAAGGAATCTAGATCAGAGGTCGACAAATGTGCATGGGCAATGGAGTATTACGCAGATTACGGGCGTAACTTCATTTCTGATGAAATTACAAACACAGATGCAAGAAAAAGCTTCACTACATTCCAACCTTTAGGCGTTGTAGGAAGTATTATGCCGTGGAATTTCCCATATTGGCAGGCGCTTAGATTTGCTGGTCCCTCACTTATGGCAGGTAACACCGTTATTCTAAAGCCTGCAAGCGCCACTCTACAATGCGGATTAGAAATAGCTAGTGCTTTTGAAAGATCAGGACTTCCAGAAGGGGTTTTTCAAACAGTAATTGGTAATTCGACTGTAGCCGAGATGCTAGTTGACTCAGACGTTGATGCAGTGACATTCACTGGCAGCGTAGAAGTCGGAAAAAAGGTCGGTCAGAGAGCTGTCGCCCAGTTAAAGAAATGCGTGCTAGAATTGGGAGGAAGTGATCCGTTTATAGTATGTGAAGATGCCGACATCGAAAAGGCGTCAGCAGGTGCTGTGAAAGGCAGGTTCATTAATTGCGGGCAGAGCTGCATAGCAACAAAGCGATTCTTAGTGGTAGAAAAAGTAGCCAACGAGTTTATTGAGAAGTTCGTACAAAAAACTGAAAACTTACATGTTGGAGATCCGCTTTCTGAGACGACAGATGTGGGACCATTGGTCAACCTGAGTAGCCTTGAGAATATAGCGGAGCTTGTCAAGGATGCTCTGAATGAAGGTGCTAAAGCTCTATTAGGAGGAGATCGGCGGTCCGAAAAAGGTTATTTCTACAATCCCACCATCTTGACGAATATTAACCAAAAGATGCGAATCGCACACGAAGAGACATTTGGACCAGTTGCACCAATCACTGTCGTTAAAGACGAAAAGGAAGCAGTCAAACTCGCAAATGATTCAGAATTTGGCCTTGGCGCAAGTATTTGGACCCAAGATTTGCATAAGGCAGAGAAACTATCCAGGTTGATGGAAGCGGGCATTGTGACCGTAAACAATGTGGTAGTTTCAGATCCCAGAGTACCGTTCGGAGGAATAAAAAATAGTGGTTTTGGGAGAGAGTTGGCTAGGTATGGTATGTTGGAATTCGTGAATATAAAATCAGTTAGATTCTACGATCAATTAATCTATAATCATTTCGTAGAATGAGTGTGCAATTGTTGTTTGTTTTGATCACGTCATTTATAGCTCGTGTCGGAGAAACAGTCGGTAACTGATGTTACAAAGCAATGGTGTAAGTTGGTTTTACTTTTTATGCACGTGTATCCAAATCGCCTTTTTCTATTTTTTTAAGATCATTTTGTAGGGTTTCTATCGTTTTTTCTATAACTTTCTGAGCGCACGAAAGACAGACTTGTTGAAGAGATAGTGGGTATGTGAAATAGCTATGGCTAAATGGAATATCAGCCTTACAAGAAGTACATTTTTTGATCTTGTAGGGATCAGTGTTTTTAACAATCAATGTTGGGTGGAAATCTGAGAGAATTTATAAATTTACCCGAAAACAGATGACGATTCTTCAAAAGCCTTGTGAATGTAGAAATCGTGTCGTGCCAAGTTGCGCAGCAATGAGTACATAGTATACCGTCATGTTCAATATTTGGCACCCCCGAACGATTTTACAAAAATATAATTTGAAAAATATATGGACGCATAATTTGTCCCAATGGAGGTTGTGTTATATAGCCGTATGATTAATAATGTGGTGATGGTTATGAGAGGTTTTTTCGATGCAAAATAACTTTCCTATGCGAGAATGGCACGTTGAACACATGGAAAAGACTGTCTTGAAATACGTGACCGGTCTTTCTGAATCTGCCTCTGTCTGGGAGAAGAAACAACACAAACGCTATGCAAAAATTTCGATAGTGTGCAGACAAATAGATTATGATATAAAACATGGAGTCACAAGCGAACAGGTTCTTACACTTTTACAAAAAATTCGTACGCATTCTTCATTTTCTGACCTCCTAAAGAATGAAGGATCCTTGAAAAGATTGGACGAGATAAAGGAACACTTTGTTCCTTCACAAAACACCCCTAAGTGGTGGTAGCTCAACTTCGTATGAATTGATGGGCCGATTGCTCTGTGTGCCTTTCAATTAGTAGGCAAAATGGACGGGATGGTTGTCATTAAATTAGAGTAAATATTTTCCCAGGAGACAAAGTTAAATCGAGTGTATTCCAGCGTAAACCTTGGCCAAACCAAATATTGTGGCATTTGGACAGCCATATTCGGGGTTAAACTATAACGTACCCCATTAGGAAAACCAGGGAGGAAATGGCATTAGTATAAATACTATAGATGAGCAATAAATCTCGATGAATTACAGCAAGGCTGAGGAGTGTGTTGAATAAATTGAAGCGGGTTCAGCCTCTGAAGGCTCCCATGATAGTAATTTCAGGTTCGTGCATCAAATTTGACAAAGAGAGACTGAAGATCATGGAATTTATAGGAGAACTGGAGTGGGGGGCTCACACCAAGAGTAGCTGTGAGTGTTCATCTGATGGGAGTGCACTTGGATGGGATTTCTTTCAGCTATACTTTAATCCGGAATTTGTAGAAAGATTGTTAGAAGTTCATCCTGACATAGAGAAAGAAGAAGGAAATATGCTCGAACAACGGTTTGTCCTTTGGATTTCAAGAAAGTTGAAGAAGAAAAAATTAGAGTACTACTTAAAGCTAAAGGATGTCCCTTACGAAAGTACTCAGGGGTTCAGGTTGAATCCGGAAAACTACCGAGACGATAGCGAATTAGAGAAATTGCGATGAGTTCTCTGAATAATCATTATGTTATTGTACGTCTAGTCTAGTGTGCATTTTGCGATGAATTCAAAAATTGATCTAAACTATAATGAATCAGAGAAAAAGTTGTACAGATTTATATAAATAAAGCTTCCTTAACAATTGCACTTAAAGCTAATAAGTCTGGGCTTTTTCAAAACCTTTAGTTGGATAGCAATAATCTGGTCGAGGATCCTCAAGAAAGGCGGGCACGATTTCTGTTAGAGTTCGAAAACCCATTCAAATGTGAGAAGTGCGGAGAAAGATTTAAAAGAAAAAAGTATTTGCTAGAACACAAAACTAACATACACTCGTATTGAGCAGATTAAAGAGTAGATGCTAAATGCTCGTTCATAGATCGCTCAAACACAAAGAGACCAGATATCAAAATGTTCGTTTTGAATTTAATGGGATCCTCGTAGCTCAATTGATCAAGTGAAATACTATCCATTCGCACTAGAAAAAGAACAAGCTGCTCGACAAAGAATGAATGAATGACAGGATGGCTATCATCGAGTTATCTTTTCTATGTATCAGATACCGGCGGTCATTGTAATACTCTTCTAAGGAATCTTCGTGCTTCAGTAGAGTATGACTGGCTCCAAGAATGGAAGTGAGTGTAAGAATCACATGTGGATGGATTGACGTATGGTATCTGTATATGATAAAAAGTCGGAATTGATTGGAAACGATGGACTATAGGCGATACGTGATATTTTTTGTGGGATAAGCTCTATTGCTATCTGCGATTGGTGTCCTTTTACGCCTCTGTAGCTCAAGGTGAGGTTTTAGGTTTGATATGCCTTATGCATCTAAGATGCTCCTCGTGTGTGGCTTCTCTGCTTAATTGGCATCTCATTTGAGTAGATATGCAGACGAACCAGTGCTTGCACAATCCGCAAAAGTGAATATGATCGAATTCATAGTCCAATGATGACTTGGGATTTAGTATTTTTAACTCTAGATACCTCCAGAATAGTGTACTATATTCTCGTTCCCTTTATATTCTACGCTCCGCCTTAATAGCCTGCCGACAAACTAAAGTTTGATAAAAACGGTTTGAAATCTTGATCTACCTCAGCTATCTGCTAAAAATCACTTACCAAACCATTTGTCGACCTTAAAGCCATTAATTTGCGTTGTGAATAATAACTAGTTTGCCATTTTTATTACTATCCACCAGAATGAGCATCTAACCGTAAACAAAGGATCGGGCCATGAATGTATTGATTTGCCGGCGCCAAACGAAGAGTATATTTGGCTTTCAATTAATGATATAGTATTGATTGTAACATTATCTTTTAGTTTGGGAGATATTTTGGAGTGGATGCTCTAGAGACGATTTTCCAGCTACAAAAGGATTTAGCTCGAGTAACATCATCTTCGAGATATCCACAAAGAAAAGAAGCTAGAATTTCTTCCCTTGCTACGGCGATTGTCCATGAGGCTATAGAGCTACAAAATCTCACGAATTGGAAATGGTGGAAGAAGTCCAAAGAGTTCGATAAAGCCCTCGCGAAGGAAGAGATAGTTGACATTTTGCATTTTGTGGTTCAAGCCTCCATTGAGCTAGGGATGACGCCGACTGAGATATTGGATGAATATCGGAAGAAGAATCGAATAAACATTGAAAGGCAAGAAAAAGGTTATTAAATTTTGAGGATGTACTTTTATTATTGAACACGTCACGTTTTGCTTTGTGTGGAAATAATAAATGCACGTAACCTGTTTATGGGTTATCTCGTCAAAACTATATTAACGGGCGGTTTAAATTCCGTATTTACTTAGCTGTTCTGTTTCGTTCCTTGACTTTCTGACGTATGCAAGTTCCAACTAGTGATCAGTGTATTCACAAGTATCTATATAGAACAAGCAACCTGCATTAGTCTCTGATATGCCGGAGCATTTTCACGGCTTGTTATGAACAGTGACAAGCAAACAGAACATGATTTCGTCGAGTCCAACAATTGTTTTTGCTGTTTACTTCCAAATTTGGAAGACTTTTCATCGCGACGCTATCGATTTATTGTCTTCGTGAATACTTTTCCCGGGATAGATGCTCCGTATGATGCTATCATTAAGCCTGCAATGAGTATAATAACAAAGGCAATTTCTAAATAGACTGAAGAAGTAACCCCAATGTCTGGCTGAGAGGTGTATGGAGGAACAGAAGCTTTTGTTATTTCATATTCTTGAACGACCTTTTGCATAGTGTAGACGACTCCTATTAGACCAACGATTAGTACAGCAATACCTATTCCCAAAACAACTACCCGTCTAGCCATGGAAGATGATCTCTGATGAGTGAGTTCATTCGTTATATTTGTTTTGGAAGCAGTTTCTTCTCTTTCGACACCTTTCTTTGAACTAAGCATCATTGCACAAAGTGCTAGAAAAACAATTTGCAAAGCTTCAATTATTGAGCTCAGGGGGGTTATTGGGAGCGCTGCTCCAGGGAACTGCTGCACAGATGCCTCTGTATAAGTTGTAACGACAGGAAAGGGCAATCGCAATAGAATCCACAAGAAGAACAATGCCACTGTGAGACCAGCGGCTATCGAATAGAAAGAATTTCCCCATCTTCTAACGATACCCACTGCCCAGAATATCTGCACAGTGCCCACGACTATCAAAAAAATTTGAAGACCGGGATTTCCCTTCTCGAACGCAGTAACTGTGGTTGATAAAAAATACTCAAGCAATCCTGTGACAATACTTATGCCGGCAGCGGCAAAGTAAACGGCATTGTGTGCCCTCATTTCCTAGGTTAGGTATTTCAACTCATTCGGTCATTTATGGCTTGTGCATTTTTGATTTGAGTCGTCTGCTATGTTGCATTTAGAAGAACGCGAGTCATCTGAAAAATCAAGGCTGTTGAGTTTTAACCGATTCGCTTCTTAGCCTCGGAAAAGGGCTAAACGCACTCAATTCAAAGTAGCTAGTAATAATATTTGAAACAACTAACTTTGAACCTGTAGGATATTCCCAAAGACAGACTGAGGTTGCATCCTAGTTAGTTGACGACGGTTGGGACAACTATCGTCCTGAAGACATCCGCCACAGGCTATGAAATTTGAGTGCCGGAGGCGGGATTTGAGCCCGCGACCTTTCGATTATGAGTCGAACGCTACTGACCAGGCTGAGCTACCCCGGCACGCTCAGGACCTGTCGAAATTTTGTTTTTAAAAAACATAATATATTCTATTCAAACAGGGTTCGAAGGTCTAATTAAAATCGTAATTATTTGTGTCCGTCGTACCATTGTAGCCATCGTTACGATAGCCTGTTTCTACCATCTGCATCCACGACCCAATCCCGCATATTATCTTCTAATTAAATCATTTCACTCCTTCGCGAGGGCTTCGCAGATCAACTATTCTCTTTGCACATGCTAATTTGAAATTTAAACTAATATCCTTGCAATTTCTATACATTAGTGTTAATATGTTGATACAGAAGAGATTCTTCGACACATCACTTCAAATATCCAAGTGGTTGTTGGTATTTGTAGTAATCATTGCGATGTCACGCGCTGGGGTTTTCAAATTTACACAATAATGGCTTTATATTACCACGAAAAGTGATTATAAGAATTCCCGGTTAAGGATATCCCCAATTAGATAAATATGTCTGAGCATTGTGGCACTAGATTTTGTTCGCAAAGTGTAAATTGTGGTTAACCATCCTACGTTTTAGTTGTCTGCACGGAATGAGCCCATATCCTCGTCGGGGCAATCATCAGTAGCTGTTCCAAGTAATGATACAACTCCAAATCCTGAACTGCTTTTTTCTAATATCATTGGACACACCGACGTAAAAAGGATCTTCTCTCTCGCAATAAGTTCTTCAAAGCCGGTACATATTTTGCTCGTCGGTCCTCCTGCCTCTGCAAAGACGCTTTTCATGCTGGGGTGCATGAAGCTGGAGCGTTCGTATTTTACTCTCGGTAGCGGTAGCTCGAAATCCGGGATGTTGGATTATCTATTTGAAAAACGGCCCAGATTCTTAATTATTGATGAAATCGAACACATGGGCATAAAAGATCAGACCGCCCTACTTAGCCTGATGGAAACCGGTATTCTTTCTGAAACGAAATTTCAAAAAACCAGGAACACACAGCTTAAGACTTGGGTATTCGCCACAAGCAACGGAACGGAAGGATTGCTAACACCCTTATTGTCTCGGTTTGTTTCTTTTCATTTCAAACAATACAAATTTGAAACATTTTGCGATGTGACGTCGCATATACTTTTACAAGAAGGTGTTGAGATCCATTTGGCTTCGAAAATAGCAATCGAAGTGTGGAAAACCTTAAAGTCTAAGGATATCCGAGATTGTGTCAAAATAGGAAGGCTTGCTAAAGACGAGCACGACGTCGAGTGGATCGTTAAGACGTTTAAAAGTTACAGGTAAGGAACTTTATTCTACTAACAATGGCGTCATGAGAAATTGCACCATCAAACCAAACTGAACCCCGACATTAATTTTCATTTGTAGGCCTAGAATCTTAGGAACCGCCAGACCTTTTAAGTCTATCAATCTCATTGTCCACTGCACTCCCCATCGCTTCGAGCTCTTCTAAGCCTCCGAACTTTTGGTATGTTAGTTTCTCTAATAATTCCAATACACTTTTGACAGACCGGTATTGTGGAATTTGCGGGTCGTTGATCTCGGCGTATAAACCAATACCTTGCAGGCCGGCAACGCTTGCGAAGCCCAAGATTAACCCATTGAATCCAGATATAATTGATGACGTTGGCGTCATTTCGACTCCAAGGCTCCTAATTTGGTCTTTTAGTGCTGGTGATGTCGTTGTCGCGAGTGAAATTGGCTTCTTACCGAGTTCCCTCTCTGTGCGAAATGCGCCCAAAGTGTAAATTAACTGAACTGAGTATCTTTTAGCTATATTGATGACATCTTTACATAGATCATACAACTCCCCATTCGTTTGAGGCTGGCCCAATCCACCACCAAATGTGATCAGGTTTTTTGCGTACCTATATTCCCACATTTCCTGCCGAAATTCTATGAATCCTCCTCGGTCTACGACGTAGTTTGGATAAGGAGCCAATACATATCTGAAAGGTGTCGTCCGAATGGTCTTATTAATAAATTGCACTGCAAGATTTCCTATTTCTCCCATATCCTGCATTGCTGCTATTAATATAGGCCTAGTTATTGATGGATGATCAAGATCTATAAATTCCATACAATTCAGCTCGTCAGCCGAAATAAAAAAGGTTGTCTACAATCGGACCGCTTAGCCGTAAAAATTAGAGATATATATACAAGTTTGTGAAGTTAATGTGTCTCTAATTTCATTTTGATCTTTAATTGGATAAGTAATCGTTGCAATTTATCTGGATAAGTAATTAAGGTTTGGAATGATCGATTTGGGAATTAGAGATTTTTTCAAATGCCCTTGCAAAGCTCGCAGCTTATATTTAATTCGCTCAACAAAATTATCATATGACTGCTCAAAAATCAGTTAGCGAAATAATGAACACCGCGATAGTCAAAATCGATGGGGGGAATTCAAGCGAGGATGCAGCTATGAAAATGAGCTCCGCCAACACAAGCTCTCTTATCGTAGTAGATTCTATAGGAACACCCATAGGCATAATTACGGAACGTGATTTGGTGGGAAGAGTTATTGCAAATGATGCAGATAGTAGGAGAATAATGGTCAAGGATATCATGGCTACCCCTGTTGTCACCATTGATCCAAGATCTTCTGTTGAATCAGCAGCCGATTTGATGTTGCAGAATGACGTTCATCATTTGCTTGTAGTAGAAAATGAAGATTTGTGTGCTGTGCTTGGAATAGTTACGTCAACCGATTTTGCAAAATATGTAGAAGGAACCTAATAAATTTGCAAGAAAGTTAAGAAGATTAATAAGTACAATTTATTTTTTATCTTGGTTTGCTAACTAACAATTTAAGGCGTCACATAATTAGACTTGATGGTTATTCTTACTAGGCAGGATTCCCAGATCGATACAACAGATAACGGATACATTTGAAGCCCCCGCTCAGTCAGGTTGCCACTAATGATCTTTGGACCGTTATTTTTTTCGCCGCATCGTAGATTATTTTTCCGACATACGGCTCTATTCCTAGAGCAACAGAAACTGCATCTGGGCCTTCTAGCACGATGGACTCCACGGTCAATCCCACTTTCACTAAAGAATCTTTCAGGCCGGGCGCTATTTCTAACTGCTCTATACCTGATGCCAAGTTATATAGCAATATACATTTATTCTATTTAATATTTACTTCAGATTCTTCTTCTCTGAATCCGACCTGTTTCCTTAATCCTTAATGGTATCACATTTGATACTCCGATGCGCTAGTGAATTTTGCAGTTCACGGATAACTCTTGCCGCATAGACTGCGAGATTATAAGATGAAAAAATCAAATAAAAAGGGGTAGATTTATGAGTACTTAAAAGGCAATAATGCCAGAGCAAATTAGGAGTCTCTAACCTGGGGCCAGGAGCGCAGACATCAGATAGCCGATCTGTGCAGGTAGGCCTGATGCACCAGCATCCCGCGGGGCATATGTATGAAGCCATCGGCTACTCGCAGGTCATTTTTATATCTGATAGTTAATCATGAAAGAAACCAACTAACCCTGAAACGATTTATACAAGTCTTTTTCGCATTTGTCAGCAATGGCTTCAGTTAGCGATGTCTATAGGAGTTTTCCAGTTATCGAAACAGCAGATCTGTTAGACTACTCCGGCATCGAGGAAACGGTCAAAAAAATGGTAGACACGTACATGGTGAAATCTGAGATACATGAATTTAGCTACCGCTTGTTGCTGCCAAGAGGGGACAAATCTACCGCAAAAGCCAGAAAAATGGGGTTGCAAGTGCAGGCACTTTTTTTGTTATCATTGAGGGCACGGAACGCGAAGCCCAATCTTAAGGAAATTAGGTATTTACACGATGCCAATCACTATGGATGGCTCCTAGTCGATCCAATCATGTTTGATAAACGCGCCGGCAGATTTGGATAATTGTTCGACCGCGTTTTTCAAAGAATACCGATAATGAAATCTACAGGCCTTCGGAGGGATTTGAACCCTCCTCGGGCGGTGTCCGTCGATTTAAACTTCGTCCACAGCCGCCTATACTAACCAGGCTATACTACGAAGGCCAGCAGTTGGTCATTTCGAGCCAACTGTATATAATTGTTAGATTGTATGTTAAATTTAGGGCTGACGACTCATTTCAAATTTTATTTATTATTTTTTCACATGAACTTGGCTCACTCTTATTTGGTTTTATTTCCTACAATAATGTGGTTTTGATTCCTTGTAGGCTTTGTGAACCTAATATGAGAAAGTCTGATTAGGTTTGTAACAATACTTTTCAAAGATGAAAGAAGCTTTAAATTCTTTTAAGGTTGTTTTCGTTTTATGAGTTGTTCAGATGAATACGTTTCCCATGTTGTTCAAGACGGCTTGATACAAATTAATCCTACAGTCAAGTCAAAATTGCAAAAGGCAAAGTACGGGATTTTTAACCATTCTGCTGTTGATCTTTGTCACTGGACGAAAAAATCTTTTTCTAACGAGGGTGATTGCTATAAACACAAATTCTATGGCATATCGACACATCGATGTATGGAAATGACGCCGACTGCCATGAATTGTGAAAATCGATGTGTATATTGTTGGCGGCCAACAGAGTTTTATGACACACTTAAAATGCCGCCTGAGTTAGTTGACGAACCAGACGTTATCGTAGAACAACTTTTAAAGGAGCGAAAAAGGCTCATCAGCGGCTTTTATGGCCATCCAAAATACGACAAGATCAAGTTGGACCAATCAATTTTTCCACAACACTATGCTATATCATTGTCAGGTGAACCAACCATGTACCCCAAACTGCCACAATTGATCAGGTATCTAAGGGATCTCCCAGCGACGAAATCCATATTTCTTGTGACAAATGGGCAGGAGCCGGAAATGCTCCAACGACTAGCCGATGAGGATTCGCTACCTACTCAAATTTACCTGTCTACTAATGCGTCCAACAAGGAGATGTATTACCGCGTGAACAGACCTCGTTATAGGGACGCATGGGAAAGATGGCTTAACAGTTTGAAGCTTCTTTCAAGTATGGAAACAAGAAGTGTCCTTAGAATGACGGTTATTAGAGAATACAATGATTCAGACAGATTCATCAACGAGTTTGCAAGAATAATCCAAGAGGGCGCACCGCATTTCGTTGAGCTTAAATCATACATGCATGTAGGGATGTCGACTAACAGACTTGAGGCTAGTAATATGTTGGAAATGGAGGAAATTAAATCAATTGCATTGCAAATATGCTGGTCCCTACAAGACTTCAAGGTCATGGATGAAAGTGAAATCTCAAGGATTGTCGTCTTGCAAAACAAGACACGATATGTAAACAGATGGATAGAAGCATATCATCACAATTAATAGGAGTGGTAGGCCGTTACCACGAAAGTGTTTTAGAATCATTTTAACCTCTGGTCCAATCCGAGACATGGTTATGGAATACAAAATTAGGTTGGGACATTGATGAAGAATCTTTTGGCTTACCTGATTGGTCTTGAATGAATCCAGTCTGCAGACGTGCTCAAATAGTTTACATTACGCCAAAATCTTTCAAACCCACAATCTTAAAGTCGAATTTGGATAGACTACCGAAGTTCAATGCTAGAACGATTGTTAATATTATTGTCGTATACTATTATACTGACAGGTATAGCGGGTAACATGTTGCATCCAGGACCGGCTTCAGCCCACGCTCTCAACTTTTTGTCTCAATCCGGCCTGCAGCACACACGAGAAGCTTCGACATCCAACATTGCAGCAAGCATGAGCTATGCTGAAAGAGTAGGAACGGGCAAACCTGTTGATAAGACATCGATTATGTCCACTAACTTTCAGAAGATCGACGTATTACTTCCATCAGCACAAAAAGAGCAAGCCAACAAAAGCGTTTCACCTTCCGTGATACTGGTTCCTAATCATTTTAATTCCAATTTCGGTATTAATTCCGTCTTGATTGGTTCGTCCGCTCCAAGCGAGCTGCACACAAATTTAGCATCTCAGCATCCACATCTAAATGAAAATAACATGTTCCAAGAACTTCCCCCCATGGCGGATGCTGGTCCAGCACAGGTTGTTAATTCAGGTTCGCCTGTAATATTAAATGGATCAAACAGTAAAGCCGAAAATGGCAAAATCGTTTCCTATTCATGGGAGCAAGTGCCAACCAATGCAAAAATAACGCTTAGTGGTGTAAATAGCCCTGTATGGGAATTTATCGCCCCTCCTGTCGCTGGAGATACAATTTTGAGGTTCCAGCTCACTGTGACTGATAATATGGGCCAGAGGGGACATGATACCGTCAACATTTTAGATAAACCAAACATCATAATCCATTCACAAATAAGTCCTGGAATAGAATCAACACCAGCAGTTTCTAAAAATTCATCATTACTGTCAGGCGAAGATGCAAATACAGTTGTAATACCATCTAATACCAAATCTGGTTCTTCGAGTTTGCCGACCGCTGCTTCGACCTTGCCGCCGCCTTTAACGCCTCCGATAACTTCGACCGGGCATTGATAAAGACGAGTAATAAGATTGTAAAATGTGATGTATTCCACTATCGAATACATCACATGTGGCTAAAAAACCACGGTACGTTTGAATTTT
>JAICVW010000274.1 GCA_025935105.1 Nitrososphaeraceae archaeon | reverse complement strand
ATTGGTACCGCGTTAGGAGTTTGTGCCACAGGTATTTGTCTATTTGTCATCGCTAGCACTTTATGAGAAGGACTTACTGTCGATATAAAAAATGAGTTGGCTGGTCTTAATTCAAATAAATATAATTCGAAAATCAGAACCAAAAATAATGGCAATGACAATTTGAGCGCTACACTCCGTTTCAAAGTTTGGTACAAGTATAATTAGACCTTTAGATTCAATGAATTTGAGATTATAAAATATGTTGCTTAATTTAGTTGGAGCCAATACTTAAGTTATTGAAGCGATCCTAAAGACTTTCAAAGCATCACTAAATACAGTGTTTTCATAGGTAAGTTATGGGTTTCATATTCTAGATTGCTGGCACGTATATATCATGATAGTCAATAAGAAAGAAATATGAAAATTTGATCTCGTTACTAGCTATATACTCTTCATTCAGTTAAAGATCTATCATGAATTGATACTCGTCAGACTATATAGTTATGCAATACTAAACTTTCGTCATGTTATCAATTAAATTGAGTATCAGAAATTCAACAGCTGGGCTCTACTAAACTACTGGTTGAGCCGGTGTTATGATGTAGACAGTTGCCTCTGAAATATACGCAAAAACCCATTATCGATTACATCCTCAGAACTAGTTATTGGCATTTGGAATACAATATCAATGAGCCTAAGCACTTAAATCACGTGTCACTGAATTTAAAGTGCACGATATACCTTAAACATGCATGTTCGAAATAGGTGGAGTCGGGAGTTTTAATTAGTGTTAGCATCCTACAGACTTGACACACTCGAGTTGGCCTGGAACATGAGAAAAAACCCACTAGAATTCTGAACGATCATAAATAGCCTATTTCAATCCCAGCCTAATATTTTGTGTCAAAATTCTCTTTGTTTACTTCTATGTATTCCAGTACTTTTTCTATGATATACTTGACGTCAGAATCAATGTCGAATGATAAAAGGAGATATAATTTGCTATCCTGTTTGTTATTATTGAGTATAACCGGAACTGTTGCACGAATTAGCTTTTCATACTTCCCTATCGAGTATTGCAATCTACCTATATTTGTTTCAAGTCTTGTCGGGTTGAAGCACGAAGCACAGCTTGTATTGCGTACTGCGAAGTCTGATCCCTGGACATCAAGGGGGACAATCCTTGCCTATATGCCGTTGCATCTAGGCTGCCCATCTTGTTTGCTACACCGGCAAATCTGATTGACTCGTCTATACGTAATATCTGTTTGCATATATCAGAAAAAAGGTGTTCAGACAATACTCTTTTACCTACATGTAAAGTTCATTTGCAGTATTTGAATGTGTATAAAATAGATATTCATGTTAATGTATGGTACCATTACAAACAATGCTTAAAAGCGGTGTCTGATGGCCCAGTTTTGATTATATGAGACTTATCCGCTCTAAACCTCTTTTTGGTGCATTAAACCCTTTTACCAATTATTATTGAAAGTCTAGTAGAGGCATTGTATTAGAACAAAGGCAAGACCGCTGTCTGACAGTGAAATGAAAGAGACCTGTATGACTGCCCTGTATCACCAATATGCAATCAACTTCAAGTGAAAGACTGTAGTTGATAGATTTCTATGATTCTGAATTAGGACAAGCATTCTATTCTTGGAGAAGCATATCTGTAGAGCTATTAATAGAGCACATCAAAGACGTCTTCAAAATAGATCCTCTACCGGTAAGCGGATGCCGGAAAGGAGCTGTTACCAGTACTGATCTATCAGATGATGGTCTATTACAATTGTATAACTGGTAACAAAAAACTAAAATCGATAAAATAGATGCTAGAGAGCTAGCCAAACAGAAAATTGATTTAAGAATAGAGACATAAATAATGCCCCCAGCCTCAATTAGTTAGTGAATGTGAGCATTATTTCTATGATCAGGCCAAGACTTAGTAGATAGATACTATAATGGTGATTTTGACGGTAATGGCTAGAAGCTAAAATTTCGTGGTAGCCGAGTACTGTCAAAAGGTTTGTTTATCCTCATTTGATGCCAAGGCCACTAATATTGGTAGATGCCAAGTGGTATGTGGATTGTTCAGAATCTATTACTTAAGGGCTTTAGAACGTTACTTGACTTCATATAGATATGTTGTGCTTTAATGAAATTATTAAATAGTTTTCTTCTACAGTTTGGATATTGAATCTAAATCTACATGACAGAAACAGGAGTCTTTTAATAACTGCAATAGCAATACCCCTTGTCTTTGTAGCAGTGGCCTCAACTAGCAGCAACAGTTTCTTACAAACAGCACACGCTCAAACATCTGGTAATACTTTCGCCGCAAAAGGATATACTGGCTCATGTATAGCTGCCAGATATGGCAGTAATCCTTCTGCATATAATTGTTCCATAGCAAAATAAGCATATACCGCAATTATATTGTGTAACGTTAGCATTCCAGCAAAAAACATTAAGCCAATAGTAAATACAGCTCTAGTGCTTTTGTAGACTTTGCTATAAACAGTTAACAAAGTTATCAACAGTGCTATGTTAACTATTCTTACAGCTGCACTGATTTCCATCAAGCTATTCATTATGGGACAGAAAGATAGCAGGAATTCGCTTATTTACTTTTATCCAAATATGCCCCAGATCCGTATCTTGTTCTGTACAATATCTGTAGAATATTAAACTTTATTATCTCTGCTTGCCATTAAGTAATGCGAGATTGGTGAATGAAAACAAATGACATTTCCAACTGATGTATCCCTACCTGTACCTTCGGTTAGTTGCTAGCCAAAATCAAACAACGAAATATAAACTAGATTATAAGTGTTCCATCTCCATATTAGATCTGGATCTAATTTGGAAAAAAGTATTAATACAGATTAGACAAGACTACTATTAACGAGGGTAATGTACTACCAGTGTGGCGATACTAACAATAATGGAGTAATATGACATATAATGGTAATAGAGACAACTGTAGTGGTTTCGGCTTTGGCTGGATTGGCTTCATTCTTATCTCCCTGTATCCTTCCAATACTTCCTGCATTTATATCGTATCTTTCTGGAACTACCCTAAACGAGATTCAGAATTCTTCAACAACAATAGCAACAACAGCAACGAGCGAAGTCAAAAGGAAAAATGGCAAATCTAGGAATGTGAATGATGACAGTCAAAAGCAGGGGCAACAACATGAAATGAAGCAACGTCACCCACAACTAATTATTCCGAAATCAACCAGGCTTAATATTTTTCTAAATACTGTTTACTTTGTCCTTGGTTTTTCACTCGTGTTCGCGGTGCTAGGAGTAATTCTAAACAGCTTTCTAGTTACTGTTGGAGTCGGCTTTCAGCACTCGCTTACATCTATAGGAGGAGCAGTAATAGTCGCGTTTGGACTGTATTTGATTCTGTCCACAAAATTGAGAATGTTAAATTTTGAGAAAAGAATGACCAAAATACCAAAGTTCAAGACGAGTTATATTACATCTTTCATTTTTGGAGCTGCATTTGCAGGTTGTTGGACTCCATGTGTAGGCCCAATATTGGGCAGCATATTTACTTTAGCAGCCACTGCTCCTGGTACAGCATACAATTCACTACTGGCTTACTCTCTTGGACTTGGGGTGCCATTTCTGATTACTGGTGCATTCTTTTCAAGAGCCACTGGTTTAATTAGAAGAATTGTAAAGCATCTAAAATACTTTAATCCAGCTATGGGTACAATGCTGATTGTGATAGGTATTCTAGTGTTTACCAACCAATTGGTCTTATTGGGCAACTTCCCATTAGCAAATCAAATCGCTAATTTGGAAGGGAATTTTCTCGGTCATTGATTTGAACGTAATCTGGACGAGCAACAAAAACGGAGTTAGTTAATGATGAACAAAGATAACATCAGTGCAATAGTAATGGCAGTTGCAGTTGTAACTATAATTGTGGGTTTTGGAATATATTTTAATAGTCCGGCCCTCAATAAAGCAAGATCATCACAACAGCAACTAGAGAAGTTTATTTCAGCAGCAACGACTACAAACGGGACAATAAAAACAGTAAAGCTTAACAAGGCGCAATTTCTGCAGATCGATAAATCACAATTCCAAAAGGCTCCAGAATTTGCTGGAATTGCAGGTTATATAAATACGCCTGGTAACGCTCCAATAACACTCGCATCTTTGAAAGGAAAAGTCGTATTAGTAGATTTTTGGACATACAGCTGCATTAATTGTATCAGGACTATTCCTCACCTAAATGATTGGTATCAAAGATACGCTGACAAAGGTTTCATGATAGTGGGTGTGCATTCACCTGAGTTTGAATTTGAGAAAAACTATGGCAATGTAAAAGCAGCAGTCCAAAAATTCGGAATAAAGTATCCTGTAATATTGGATAGTAACCACGATACATGGAATGCATATGGAAATCAATACTGGCCAAGAGATTATCTCGTTGATAGTCAAGGCTACATTAGGCACGATCATATCGGTGAGGGAGACTATAATACAACGGAAAACGTAATCCAGTCATTGCTTGCTGAACGTGCCGCTCTGGAGGGTATGAAAGAGATAAGCTTTAGTACAGCGAAGACTACAACGATTAATTCAAGAAGCTTAGCATATGTTGATTTAACAAAACAAATAACGCCTGAAATCTACCTCGGCTATTCCTTTGCAAGAGCCCCTCTTGGAAATCCTCAAGGCTTCCAACCAGACCAAACCATTTCCTACTCAATTCCACCAAGCACAAGTTTCAATCCTAATATAATATATCTAGATGGCCAATGGAAGAATAATCCTGATAATGTGGAGTTGGAAAGCAACACAGGACGCATTATCCTGACATGCTACGCTAAGGATGTGAATATAGTAGCAGGAGGGCATGGACAACAAGGATTATTTACAGAAGATGGAGCAGAAAAGAT
>JAICVW010000538.1 GCA_025935105.1 Nitrososphaeraceae archaeon | reverse complement strand
ATTTGCGTTCGGCTTGTCTCACCAATGTTTCCTCCAAAATAGAGGGTAATATAATCTTTTATTGTGCTCTCAATCTCTTCGACTAATATAATATCCTCTGCACGTTTGCGAAAAAAAGCAGTTGCATCGAAACTAGTTACGATACCAATCACAAGGCGATTTTCGCTATCTTCAACAATCACAGCTTGATTATCCCGAAGCTCTTTGAATACATCGAATGGATCATCTTCTAAACCAAATGTACTTGTTTGCACCATTGCATCTGCAACCAATAAATTATTGTTATGGAGTGATATACGGAAGTTTTTAAGAGCATGTAAAATAGAATCACTGGTAACGATATTCGCCTTTTTCTCTTTATTTTCTGCTACCCTTCCCTCATTATCAACAACCGGGAGTTGACTGTAGTCATATTTAATCATTAATTCTAAGGCATGCTGTACGCTGTCCTCTAGTTGTACAGTGACAGGCTTTGGGCGACCATCAATAAGCTGTTGAACTGTAGACGACATATCTGAACTCCTCTCATATACATCTG
The DNA here is from genome assembly GCA_025935105.1 of Nitrososphaeraceae archaeon. Classification (GTDB taxonomy): domain Archaea; phylum Thermoproteota; class Nitrososphaeria; order Nitrososphaerales; family Nitrososphaeraceae; genus Nitrosopolaris. The sequence continues at coordinate 2,436 of JAICVW010000538.1, read as the reverse complement.
TACATTTTACACATCTTTTGCTATTGTAGCATTATATGCGATTACCTTTTTTCAGATTGCACTGGCGGCAGAGCAATTGAATGTTTTCCACTGTATTTGGTCCGCCCTTGCTACGCGGTATTTTATGGTCGTACTCAAGATACTTCCCGCCATCCGCATCGCTTCCACATTGGATACAACGTCCTTTGTCGCGTTGAAATACCGCCGCTTTTATATGTTCAGGAACCGGTCCATGTGTCTTTATTTCTTGATAAATGACGAGCTGGCGTTTCCACAACCTAACGAGCGTGTCGATTATCACCTTTGTATAGAGTGAGTCAGAAACACTATAGACACCACCACCAGCGCCTTTTGAAACGGTGAGACGAATACCTGGTAATGGTGGCTGTGCAGGCAACATAATCTGCTCCACACGACTTACGTTGTTCCAATCAATGGTAGCACTATCTCTACCAACAGAAGAGAGGAAGTAGAGTTTCTTGTTGGTACCTATCATCTGCCCTGGCACTAACTTCACCTGCTTATTGGGTTTGTAGTAAGTGGTAGGCATCTGGAAATGTGCCATCTCATCAGAATCGAGATGAATATCCACATGGATGAGAGGAACATTACCCCATGAGATTTCCGAGAGGTTGCGTAAATATCGAAGCTTCTGGATGACTGCTTGCCCCAAATCCTGCGGCATACGAATTTCCTGAAACCGTCCATAGATGGCCTGCTCCATCCCACGAGGAACGCCACCATTGGCAAAAGCCTGGTCTATACGCATCAACCAACGCTGCTGTTCAGCGCTGAATTGCTCGTTGCACTGCCTACATCGCCCCTTCCCAATGACAAAGAGAGACTCAAAGAAAGATAAATCCCGTTGACACACCACACACGATGCCATTGTAATCTTCCTCTCCATATGTAAATACTGCAAAACCTGTGTACGCTCTATTATAGATGAGACAGAGGAAAAATACAACAAACACCAATTGATACGATTATTGGATTTGCATATTCTTATTTCACAGCTCCTTGAGAGAACGCGATAGTAGGCTCCTGTGAAAAGGTCGTGCAAGCTGTTAATAAAGTACTGGCAGGTTGAGAAAAAGAAACTACTTGATGGCCTTATAAAACATGTAACAAGAGAAAAGCATCTTCTAAACAAAACTTTGAAATAACCTTTATTAGTAAGCTACATATCAATTAAAGGCGATATATTTAGAGACTGCAATATGCTATAATAGGATAATAGAGGTTACTCCTGTATAGCAATTCAGGGCATCATTAGAAAAAGTATTGCGTTAAATATGGACGAAATATCTTTTCCTTTTAGTAGATTTGAACTTCTTTTTTTCTTGCCACTAGGAGGAACGGGGTCATGCAAGGAATAGGGCCTCGATTTGAACACAAACTTATTCAACTGCAACGCGAACGACAAAATGGACGCCTCCCTGTAGAAGCATATGACGAACAATTAACGAGACTCATTGAAGAGGAGGTAGTTTCCCAAGAGCAAGTGCAACACGCAACCCAAAGAGCGCAACTTTGGGAACAAGCCCAACAACGTTGGAGAAATTTAGAACAGGAACGACTCGAACGAGAACAACGCGAGAAAAAAGAACATGTTTTGCAAGCAGAGAAGCAAAAGAAAGAAAAGCAGCAAGAGATGAAACAGCTTCAATCTACTGAAGAGAAGAAATCATCGTCACCTCAAACCCTGGAAGAAAAGCTGTTTGAGGAGAGAAGGAAATTTTATGAGGAGGAGGCTCGCGCCATTATAGAGAGATACAAAGATAATGCAAGAAAGCAAAGAAGCACTCATGATTTCTTACAAATGAGTATCATTGTATGTTCAGCACTCGCTACCACTACAACAGGAACGACTATCTTTACAGGGGCGACAACTCTTTCAATTGTCTTGAAAATCATTGCAGCCATTTTTAGCTTAGTAGTAGCTATTGCTTCTGGAGCGATGGCCTATTTTAAATTTAAGGAAAGAAGTAATGACACACAAAAGGCAGCAGATACAATAGAGGATGATTACAACGCTCTCAAGTTAGGCACTGGCATATACAAGAGCAAACCTATGGGTGAGTCTTTAAGCATATTTGCAGAAAACACAAATAGCACCATATCAGAACATAAGAAGAAGCAACAACTATTAGATCAACCTCCAGAAGCAAAATCAGGCCAAGCTGTTTAGCAGAATAGCCATCGATTTGAATTGACTCACAATCATTAAAAGCATAGGTGTGAGCTACGCTCAGCTTTCGGCTGTTAATAATTTTGACGGGAGTGAAATTAATAAAGTTTACACGGTAACATCGGTTTAGCAAGCAACAGATGCGACTCGCTCACATACATTTAGCAACGAGTCGCATCTGTCCAATGGCTGATCTTATTGCATGAAACTCATAGTTCCAGTGAGGGCAGGTCTCTTCGACAATT
>JAICVW010000735.1 GCA_025935105.1 Nitrososphaeraceae archaeon | reverse complement strand
TGCTTGTATTATTGAAATGTATCCCAGTCATTATACGTTGAACGACAATCAATGGATGAAATGCGAAGAGAATCGCAGATAGTAGAATCCAAATGGTTTCATTGATAAGTCAAGTGTCGTCGACGACGTCATAACACCATCTTTAGAATCAATCACAAAAAGTACGAATAACGACATAATACAAGACACTTCACTTAGCTATAACTCCCCTTGTTGCATACGGAGAGTTTTCAATTAGGACTGGCCCTTTAATGTGTAGTGTTCTTGGTGTGCGAAAAGCCTCTTGACTGCTTCTACATGTAGTAAAATAAGATTTACAATTTACATCGATTCATATGAATCTGGTATTTCTCTTCCTGTATAATACATTAAATTGAAGATGAGAAAATGAGAAAATGAGAAAATGCTTTTATACATTTATTGACATCCGCCTCCTCTTTTTGCAATCGTTTGCAATCATTTGAAATCAATGCCAATTACATTCGAGTTGTACCGGTATATTATTCAAGAATCCCTTATAAGTTGGATAATATATCTATCATAGAGAATGTCTAGCTTTAAGACATCTTTAAAGAAGAATGATATACAAGAAGGCAAGCTAACGAGAGTTGATGTTAATAACAACTCACTTGTATTGACAAATATACAAGGTAAGTTGTATGCTATGGATTCGGTATGTTCTCATGAAGGAGGACCATTGGAAGAAGGAACTTTAGAAGGTTACGAGCTAATTTGTCCATGGCACAATGGAATATTTGATATACGAACAGCCAAAGCCTCTCCAAAAACAGATTGGGTTACTGATCTGAAGTCATATGCGGTTATTGTTGATGATACGACTGGAGAAATCTCTATAAATACAGACTAGGTAGTTGTAATATGGATGATGATAAAAGTACTGGACAACAACAACCTGCAGATACGGATGTTACGCCGTCAAGACCTCAAAAGTTTCAACCGAAGCTGCTAGAAAAGATATCGCACCCTGGGACAGATATCGCATCCTTTAGATTTGCTCGCAGTGATGAGCAGCGAAATTATTATTTGAATTATAAAGCAGGACAGTATTCTGTTGTGGATCTCGGAACAAAGGAAGATCCTGAAGGACCTATGAGATCCTTTACAATTGCCTCATCTCCGACAGAAAAAGATTTCATTCTGATTAGCACAAGAATAAGGGATACGCTATTCAAGAAGAAGCTTGCAAGCCTAGACCTTGGAACTTTAGTTAATATCACAGCACCAATGGGTAAATTTGTTTTACCGGATGATCATTCATCAAAATCAGTTGTATTTTTATCAGGTGGTATAGGTGTCACTCCATTTAGAAGCATGATAAAATATGCTTCGGATAAGCAATTGCCCCTAAAGATAACTGTGTTTGATTCTAACAGAAATGAGGAGAACATACTTTATAAAAAAGAGTTCGATGAATGTGTGAGCAAAAACAAGAATTTGAAAATTATCTACAGTATTGCTGATGAAAAACAGGAATCTTCTTCCATACAAAATGAGGGTTGGAAAGGAGAAAGAGGGTTCATAAACAAAACAATGCTAGTCAAGTATTTGAGTACTGACGAACTTGATAATTCAATATTT
>JAICVW010000518.1 GCA_025935105.1 Nitrososphaeraceae archaeon | reverse complement strand
GCTTGACACTTAATGCAACCAGTACATTTTGTACTCACTGCTAGAATTAACCCTTAGCAATCTTGTCAACATATTCACAACATAGAACTTAAATGCAGCATCAATATTTGTAACAAATGACACAAAACTTACTTGTGAGTTAGTTAGTTAGTCAGTTATTTTGATCATTTTATTGAGTTCACTTGATTATACTGTTCTAAATATACTCACAACACTGATGCAACAGTGCAAAAATAAAGTAAAAATAAATTAAAATTAATAGAGTATCAGTAAATCGGACACAAGATTATCATCGTACCCAAGAAAATTTACTCCCAGTATTACTTGGTAATATACTTTGAATCTGTGGTAGCATTACCGGGTAAATGAGGTACAACTTTTGCGAGCAATTCTGTAGAATTCTTTAGTTGGCTAATTGCGCTATCGTGAACATGGATATTCAAAGTCACATTTCCTGTGGCATATTTGAAATTGCCGGTGACATTATTAACTATAATCTTTTGTGCAAATACCAAGTCTGGATAACTTTATAGTATAAAAATAACTCCAACAAACAAACCTACAAAAATTATAGCAATAACATTCTTGTTTCTACCCAAGCATATTATGTTAGGCAGCCCTCATTTCAATAAAAAGAAATGGAAGAAAAAACTTATAACAGTTTAGGTTTTTGAAAGGATGGACTTTGGTCTGACAATAGGGTAGAAGGTAAGAAAACATTCGCAGTTAAATCAATTTCATTGTGTTGGTACGTTCAATTAAGATACTCAATAAATATATCGTCAATTGCATATTCTAAGTTGTAGCCAAGACTCGTTCGCCTGCCGTGCATGTAACGGGGGAAGCCGATTCAAGTATTCAACCATTGAACATCGCTGTTCAGATTTGATATTACTCCGTTCATGCAAACTTTAGCTGCCACCTAATTATCCAGTTCAGACGTCTAACAAGTAAAAGTTGCATACCTAGATTCCATCGATTTTACCTGTAAATGCATCGCCCTATCGCATAATTTCATCACAGACTTTAGATCGTTATAAAGTATATTTCCTATGAATTAGATTAACAGAATTGGATTCTGAGGATCGAACACAAGATCTTAAATAGAAGAGCACAGTTTATTTTAGAATGGGAAAATCCACTAAAATGTGAAGAATGCTTTTTTTTGAAGTTCCGATCCTAGCCGGAGCTTCAGGTTAGATATCAAAAGGCTTCAGGCGAGATATCAAAAACAATTTTTGCTTTGGGTATAATAGGTACTGGATTATTGGCAGTTCCGATCCTAGCCGGAGCTTCAGGTTACGCGTAATCCGACGCTTTTGGCTGAAAGGAGGGTCCAAACAAGGGCTTTAGTCAGGCAAAGAAATTTTATACGATAATCGCAGCTTCGACCATCATCGGTTTACTAATCAATTTTACTAATCTTGATCCCATTAAAGCACTAGTTTACAGCTCAGTCGTCAACGGCGTCATTTCTGCACCAATTCTAGTAACAATAATAAATAATAATACACCAAATACAATCCATTTCTCTTATCGGATCGGATTTGTCTGTGTAATCCGCTCTGTCATCCTTACCTGTGGCGCCAACACCTGAACTATTAATATTTGACATTTCTATAGCTGGTACATCATTTTCGATCTTAGTTGACCCGTCATCATACGGATAGGCAAAGATAGTTGCATTATACCAGTGAGAAGCAAGACATTCCTTTGAACCACCAATTTCAAATTCCAATTGTTTTTGAGATAAGGTGCTCAAATCAGGATGAGTCATTGTATGTGATTCAATATCCATGCCATCTTTTTTCATATCTGCTATATCATCCCAATTCATTGCTCTTTGTCAGTCGTATGATTACAAATCACAAAGAAACTAGCCTTAAAACCATATTTGTCTAGAGTCCAGGGGCACTATAGCTTTATCATTATCTTTATCATACCCATCCCATACAGGCTTGATATTTCCTCCATTATCCTGACAATCCGAGAATTCTTTAACATTGATTTCTGGGAAATTTGATTGTATAAGCGTGGCAATAGCAGAGGCGCGGGAACACATACCGAATCAATTTTTAATATTCTCTCCATGATCTTCAGATTTCGAACAATTATAGGACAGCCAAGAAGATTTAGTGAAGATGCCGGAAATTCTCCGGGATCTACAAGGGACTATAGATAATGTTGCGTGTCCCTAAATATTAGTTCCAAGCGTCTCTCCCATCTGCAGCACATCCAACCTAACTATTCGGTTTTCTTCATTTAGATTATATGCTCTGCTGATTTCTTATCCATACATCGTAGCTAATGAATAGACTCTCTTGTCGGGATTATATTATAGCTGTAAAGCAAGCCAAAACCGTTAAGATATATTTGACCTGGTTTTCGTTAAACACCCACAATGAATGCAGCATTCGGATTTTCCAAATATCTTGACCATGATCTAATCCAAATAGTTTAAGGCATTACTGAGTGTTATATAATTAACGCAGGCGTAATCCGTTTGAGGCAGTAATGGAATTATCATTAAATTGTTTCCTTACTTGAGATTTCTATAATCTAGTGCCTGTTGTTCCCGTGAATACTGTTTGTAGCCTTCACGGCGTTCTCCAACATGTTACCTATCTATACTAAGGAGGCTATCAGAAGTAGTGAAAACAACCCATTAATACAGTTACAAATTAGGAGACGAAGAGACGCTAAAGCTTCAAGTCAGGACATTAATTACAGCATTCCCCTTTTGGTATCTGAAATCCATGAGGACATTTTCTAGGATGCTTAAGCAAGGTACACAAAGCATCGGTAAATACATCCTTCATATGATGCTCTATGCCACATGCCATTTCTTCATCAATCTCTATCTTAAGAGCATCCTTCATCAACACCTCGAGTAACCTGGTGTTACGGATCATCTGTTTTCCGATCTGTTCACCTTGAGTTCTTAACTCTACGATACTTCCTTTTTTGTATTCTACTAGCTTTGCACTATCCAGCTTCCGAAGCATTTCTACTACGGAGGGTTGTTTAATATTGAGTAGTTTGGCAATGGAACTTACTTTGGGTTCCTCTCCCCTTTCACGCATATGCCATATGGCTTT
>JAICVW010000331.1 GCA_025935105.1 Nitrososphaeraceae archaeon | reverse complement strand
TCATGCTTCTGATATAGTCTCAGGACTGGTAAATTTCAGAATAATGCGAACTTGTAGTAGGTTAATTTAACAGAATAGGTCTGCTCTGAACCATTATAAAGAGATTTTATTTCATAATTACGCAAGACGTCTAATATCTAAATAATAATACTTTCTAACAGTCAATATAATCTCTGGAATATTATGATTTGCATTAACAAGCCCATTGAAGTGCTAAGTAGCAATCCATATGCATTCATCAGCTGCTGCCTAGTTTCCATTCTATAATCTGAGTTTTGCGAGGGAGTCAAATGCGCACCCAATCACAAACATATTCCCTTTGGGGGAGTGAGGGAGTGATGTAGATATTAACCATATAACTTATAGCGAGTAACATTGTTACTCCCTATGGCTACATTCATTGATTGATATGTATGTGTCTTATGAGGACAAATTATGATACAACGAAGAAGGGGCAATGTTATTGTGGTTGTATCCCTCTCACTTATCGTACTGATTTATAGTTCGACCGCAAAATCTAAGGTGTTTTCATTCTACAAATTGTTGAAATTTTCAAGCCCCGAAAATTCTGAACTTATGGCCTACATCCTCTTTTTGATTTTAACGCCCGGAGTTCAAGGATTGTGACAAAAGAACCCAGAACTGGTAGAATATCCACTTCTGGTGTTGCTAAACAACGGTATTGGAAAAGAATTTGGTTGTTGATGATGATCATGATATTACTACCACATTTAAAGTAGGAATAGAATATGCTACGAACAAGAGAGTTGCGGTTGATACGTATAATGATCCTAGAAAAGTACTTTTAGATTTCCAGTCAAAGTTCTATGATTTTATATTAATTGATATTAACATGCCATACCTTGATGGTTTCCAATTATCAGAAAGAATTTTGAAAATCGATATCAATGTCAAAATTTGTTTTATGTCCTCGGGAGAAATAAATCGTGATGCACTAAGAGAAATTCATCCATCTATTAGTTTGGGGTGTTTTATCAAAAAACCAGTTACAATTGATTATTTAATAGACAGGATTATGCAGGAGCTGGATTAGGATCGTGGTGACCGAATCGATTGCAGAATTCATGCACCGTAACCTCGGATAGGAATGAAATTCACAAAAGAAGAAATAGATGAAATCAAAGATGCACTTGAGGATAGTTTGAAATATTATCAGGATTTGCTTGATGACGTTCCATCAAATCCGGAAACAAAGAAAATGAATATTGAATATGCGAGCGCCAAAATAAAAATTATTGATTCATTAAAGAGAAAGTTGAAATTAACCGGCCGACAAAAGAAGATATGATATTCCTGTAGCGCGCTGCATGAAGAGCCTGAAAAATCGTGTTGTCAAAATAGCATGTAAGTAACTATACTAATTTTCAATAAGAAATAAGCGATGGTCTATATCATGGCAGCGCGGGCACCTTAATAATCAACTGTTAATCTTTGTTACAAAATGATGCAGTAATCACATCGATTTATGTTACGAGAAAATAAGATATTGTATACCACAATGGAGTACGATTGATGTACTCCATCATGAATGGGTGTCTTGTCTTCTTAATGCAGATTTTGAATTATATGGTCCTTAATGAATATGTTAGTTGAACCCGGTGCATTATTTATATTCTAGGTGAATCGCTCTGATTGAGTGATTTTTGTCAATTGTTGGTTACGCCTGAAGTATCGTCATTATGATTTGTATTTAGTTGTTGGTTGCTTTCTTGAACAGTGTTTTGTGAGTTTGGAGAATTCCCTATTGTTTGTATATGTTGTATTGATTGAGTTCCTTTGATGATATTCTGTATCGTTTTGCTATTATGAGGGATTCTGCATTGTGTTTGTTAGAGTCTTGACTGTTAGAGCCGCCGGAATTTGCAACAGATTGAGTTTGTCCCAATTTTTGATTGTCACCAAATATGGTCTGTATTGTGGGTGCGGTTCCTCCAGCTGCATTGTTATCTACATTTCGTTGCTCATTTACTGCATTTTGTTCCGATTGTGCATTATCGGAATTTACGATATTCTGATTCTGATCAAATGCTTGACTTCCAATCAGGGTTTGAGTAGAACTAGCCGGACCTCCACTGTGTGAGTTAACTGCGAAACTATTCGCTTCTTGATCAGCGAAAGATCCTGATTGATTGTTGACGGATTGACTTATCTAGTTTTAGGTTTCCTGTTGCTGATTGCTTAACTATGCCTGTCCCTGTACCCAAAGAGTTGGAATTTCCGATTGAGTTAAAAACGGATTGCCCAGCAGAAGATTCTGATTGATTGTTAACGGATTGCTGTTCATTTAGTTTTTGGTTTCCAGCTGCCGATTCAGTAACGGTACCTGTACTCAAAAAGTTAAGATTGTCAATGCCGTCGATCACTTCTTGATCAATAGTAATGTGCTGGACAGGCCACCACGACTATAGAGCCTTTGAATGGACATTTTAACTAATACAAACAACCCTAGTTTAAAACATACCAGGCTAAGCACGAATGGTAAAACATACCTATAAAGTCCTTGCCTATCAAATAAAACTTTTACCCATTTCGACACAATTAGTCGGTAATTAAATTCTCCCCCATATTTTTTATGACACTGAACTCAGATAACATAATCCCCACAATTCCGCCTGATTCAACTATGGACCTTTAAAATCCACTACAGAGTAAAACGCATTCTTGCCCGAATGATCAAAATTCAGTGATGATGTGGAAATACGCATGAGCTTCGTTCTGGCTGCATCAGCTAATTTCCATATGAATCCCTTTGGTAGCTGTATTTTGGTGTCTTGCTCGTCTCCTGTTACAGGATTTATAAAGTTCTCCAGTTTAACATCAATAATACCTGGAACTGAAAAACTACTTTTTTTGCCATCTATATTCATGTGAATATCTACATATTGAGGTTCCAATAGATATTTTATTGTAGAAGCAAATAGTGCAAAATGTCCACTTCCCTTTGCTTTACCCGAAAATATATTCACAATTGCGTTTTTCTGCTCTTGCTGATTAGCCTTATCTGTTATGAATAGCTGATGAGTACCATTTCCTTCGTGAATAGCCCTTGGCCATGAATATGCATCTACTATGTCAAGGCCATCTAATATTACTTCACCATAGCTTCCTTTCCTTATATGATAACCGACCAAAGCACTACAAAACCCATTTGAAGGAAAACCACTAAAATTACATGGACAGCCAAAATCACAATTACATGTTTCAACATAGTCTGCATTTAGAGTCCAATTTGGGATTTCTGTAGCTCTTCTTCCAGTAGCAGTTGCAGAACTAGTCATTTACTTAAGCCTTCCATGGCCTCCTATATAACAATATTTATGAATTAAACTGTTGTGCTATGTGACAATATGCACAAAGGAATAATACATATTGCAAGATCACCGCAAATAGACAGGAGGAATGTGTTACAAATACGCTTGTAGACTATTTTGTTGTAACATGGTAACAACTACAAAAAAGGAGATTGTTAAGGACATTGTAATTGCTGATATTTGTTCTTTGTTCATATTAATAGATCACACAATAAAATGACAGTCGATGCTATCACTACTTTACACACGGTCAGACCAATGCTGCTTTTATGTCTCATTGTCCAACCCTGAATCCAGACTTGAATTCATAAAAATCACTCAATATTCTCTCTTTCTCTTCTCCTCGTACTATTGCCTGCATTCGCTTTGTTAGTTCGTTAAACATCTGGTACTCTACAAATCCGATTTCTGCCCTTGCATGACTTGTAGTGAACTTTAATGCCTTTACAATTAATGCTGCCTCTAACCTGTTCAATGTTAAAAAAAATAAGTCTACTTCTGATCATTTTCCATCAGCGTCCTTCTCTTTGGTGACAAGTGCATGATGCGTTGCTTCATGATCTGGGCTTGTCCATGTAGGCCATAGACTTTTTGTTAAAAGCCATTACGGGTGCCACAAACCTGAGATGAATGGCACTCCACCCCAGATTTTCATAAATGTGGTGTTGAAGTCATTTGGAAGATAGTTTGCGCATGGTGCGGGAACACCTGGTGGACATACAGCGTATCTGGATCCATGCCAAATATGATATCCAGGTGTAAGTGAAGGTGTTGTACCATTAGTACTCACCGCTAATGCGCCAGGAACTGCACTCATTAATACCATTATAGCTATTGTTGATATGATTGGAATTGCTTTGTTCATTGTCTACCACTTTCAGATGACAAAGTGTAATTGTGTATTAGTACTAACTGCCGAAAGTTTAGTTCCAGATGCTTCATCTACTTGTTCGCGGGTTAGAGCTTATCCGAAACCTAGT
>JAICVW010000380.1 GCA_025935105.1 Nitrososphaeraceae archaeon | reverse complement strand
CCATATTCGTCTTTAACCAGATTTATTCCTCGAAAGATATGAATAAACTGTCTCGATAGATTGACTGATGGATTGTATGTATATACCTCTTTGATTTCTCTAGCATGGTAGCCTGTTTCTTCCAATAATTCACGTATAGCTCTTTTCTCAGGGTCTTCATTCTTTTTCATAAAATTTAAAGTAGTAACAGAACTGTCATCCTTGTATACATAAAGAAATTGTTTTTTCCATGATATCGTTACTGCTGTACCATAAATGGAGAAGCAATGCCAAGATGGTGTTTGAATGAATTACATTAACTAAGGGAAAGTATGGTTCATAAATATTATAATAAACTCAATTTCTTTACATTTTGTCATAGTAAATTATCAGGAATAAGATAAGATAAAATCTTTCTAATTGTGTTAGAATGCTATCTTTGATTATTTATCCAATGGTTTAGTGTATAATTCCAATTATATTGAATATCTTCAAAATAGTTTGATTCTTCAACAAGGTTAGTATATTTTTCTGTATTAGGCGATCTAGTTGCTACAAGAAATTCTTCATGGTTATTCAATTTGATAGCGTAATGAGTTTTAGAATCATTTGACCACAGTTGTATCTTAACTGAAGGCTTTTGTGACGATGATGGATTAGTTTTTTGTTTGTCTGTAATTTGATCATCGGCCAACATACTCTTCCCACAAGATATCGAACACCTTCTGATACTGACTTACGGTCTCATTCATCTTGCTACAGATCATTATGGCCATGTGATTTTGTTGATCTAGAATTATATTGTGGTGGAGTTCTGTCTCATTAACTCTGAAGACACCTTTAAGCCCTTTCAGATGACGTAGTTCTCCGGCTTTCATGATTTGCTTGCAGTAATCCAAGTTCTCTTTCGTGACTTCTGTGATATATCGAATTTGGCCATTTCGGTGGTATTTGAACTGGATAAAATTACTTATTATACCCTTATTAACAATAAATGACGGTACGGAAGAATCTGCACAGACATCATGTATTTGCTCTATTTATGAATTCTTCTATAGCATGAGTAATATTTTCGATCCCAATTAAAACCCCTGTATCTTTATAAGCGCAACCCATAACTTATTCTAATTAATAAATGGGATCTACAACTAAAAAATAGTTAAAGGAGAATTTTGGTTGCATGTTCCAGAAAACGTAATTACTAATTTCATTTTATCTGATCGGGCTTATGAATATAGACAGTACCTACTAAATCTATAGTGACTAAAAATCCAAAAAATCTCACTTTAGTAAGAGATTTGAACGTAAATTAGTTCCATTATCACCTATCAGATAGGCTATGTTTAGAATAATGATTCATTTCATGACCCTGTGCTTTTCAGCTACAATCGCTGACAACCTGTTTGTTGTTTTTGCCAATGCACATTTTCATGATCCTTATTAATAATAAGGGTCATATTGATCATATTATATTGATCATACTGACTACATAGGTTAGTAGCTGCAATTGTTTACAAACATTTGCATGTGATCATAAATTCCATGTTTGTATGTTAAGCATAATTTGTGATAATTCTTAGTCTTGTTGTTTTCTGAGAGGGATTTGGCCTGATTGTTTTGACATTACCTTTCTCGATACTTGCTTCGCAGCATGGCTCAGATTGGTCAATTGCACTACATCGACTCTGCCGATCGTATTCTTAACACATACAACGTTTTTATGTTATAGTTACCAATGTATAGTATGTCAAGTGTTGCAGATATACCATGGGATGAGTTGATGAAAAAGGAGGCTAGAGGCTTAAACGATGATGATCTCGGCGAAGTCCAAGCTATTGAAGCAGATACAGTTGTTACGACCGCAGGTGTGGTTGACAAGATAACTTATCGCTTACCCAAGAGTTTAGTAGAGCGGTATGATGGGCACAATTTATGGTTTAGGATAACTAAAGACGAAGCAAAGAGTAAATACGGAAGAGATTAGAACTACCTAAAGTAAAAGGTTAGTACTGGATCTTGTCATAATCTTATTATTTTGTTTCCTTTTCTGAAATTAATCACTGTCTACCAAATTCAGAGACAAGAATAGCAACACCGCAGCCTCACTTTGCAAGACCAGATTTAGAGGCGAGTAACTTGGTGGAAATGGAATCTTGCAGGGATGATTAAATCAGAAATGGTAACATCGGAAGACATTATCCAAGAAAAACGATATCTGTCTGACCCTCAGTTTGGAACTGAAGATCAGATGATCCAGGCTTGGAGAGGTGTCATCCTGCCTTGATCGTACTTAGTTCAGACACAAAACACCGTACCAGTTACAGTTACAATTTATGGTTTATCGAAAAAGGAACTGAAGAACAAAAGAACTTGTTAACCATTCTAAAATGCATGTAGTTTCATTTTCTTTCTTTCCTCATTTATTCATGGCAACCCAATAATGCTATCGATCCTATAACCCTGACTGCAGGCAATGGTCTTACATGTGCCCCATAACCTTTTTTTATGTATGTAAACGTTAATAGTCATCCTGGAATATCGATATAGAGACCGTTGCATTCAGCTTATGCGTGCTTATGCCTATCTGTTTTTATCTCGATTGTTCTAATGAATTTCAGAAGCCAAGCCTTTACACGATGTACGCCAGGAAAGGTGAATTGTCTTGCAATTACAATGGGGCAGTTTAGCTGATCTAAAAGAGATACGAAGTGGCTGTTATTGAAGAAGCTAAATTTTCCGACAGTTGCGCCGGTGACTACCAAATCAGGCTGAGATGCATTAACTGCAGACAAAATCAAATTAGCAGATTTCTCGCTACTCTTACCCGTATCTTCAGATAGATAAATTTCGTTAAATTCAACTCCTACCTGTTCTAGGTATTCCTTACGCTTGCTATCCTCTGCTATAAGATTCTCGAATTCCTCAGTCTCCCTTGTAGGATTGACTTCATGTTTTTTATTCACAGCTAACACACTCACATTAAACTTACCGGAGTGTTCCAACCAGCTCGTTGCCCTTAGTACAAGACCGGAGTGATCTCCACGATCATCATATAAAACAACCATATTCTTTTTGATGCCTTGTATACTCTTTCGTGACAAGTTCGCCCTTTCACTCTCGTCTGAAAATTCAAATAAGGTAATATCATCTCCAGTTGTTCTAATCGCAAGTACATCGCAGGTAGCTAGCGTTTGAAGCGCCCTATTATTTCTGTATATTTCAAAGTCAGTAATTACCAAGTCAATTTTCTGTTCTTCAATAGTTGCTAATACTGCTTCGGTTGTTTCATGCGAAATCCTAAATAGGCAGTGATTCAAAATATTTTCTTGTTCTAACATTTTTTCCAAAGGTTCAAATGATTTCCTGGCAGCATCAGCAAATGCAATTCCTGCAGATAGTGGTGTTTGATCTGGTACTGTAAGTACTCTCAACACATCGACCTCCCCGTCCTTCTCTTTGGCAACTCTTATCGCATACTTTATGAGCCTGTCAGGGTTATCGGGTGTATAAAGGATCAAAATTCTGTATTCCTTTCTAGTTAGATCTCCTTCGCTAGTTACAAGTGGGGCATAATGCTCGATTTCCCTTTTAAAGGTGTACATACGATAAAGGGCAAAGCCTACCAATATCCAAAGAGCTGTTATACCCCAGCTTAAAGGCTGAGTGATTAGTAAGTATAATGCGAGGCCAAGGTTAAGAAAGACACCTATGATTGGAATTACTGGAAATAAAGGAATCTTAAATCCATAGCTTAGTTTATCACCGTATATTCTTCTTATGTTAATGACTGCGATATTTACTTGGGTAAACAACAATAAGAAAATGACCCCAGCAGCAACTGCTATCTGATCGAGAGGAAGCGTATAGGCCACAACCGCCATTATGACGCCAGATATTACAATGGCTACATAAGGTGTTTTGAATCTAGAATGTATAGAACTAAGCTGGTGCGGCAGATTGTAGTGCCTTCCCAT